>NZ_CP107922.1 GCF_036014215.1 Streptomyces sp. NBC_00440 | reverse complement strand
CACATCGCTGCGCGATGTGCAAGCGAACACCCGGGCTGCGCCTGGTGTTGCGCTCACGCTCCGCGTGAGCGCCAACGAGTGGCTGCGCCACTGTGCAACCATCCCGCTGCGCGGGATGGTTGACGGCCCGTCCGCTGCGCTCCCGAGCCTCCTTGGGCTGCGCCCAAGTGGCCAGGTTTCCGCTGCGCTCCAACCTGGCCAAGCGGGTCCGCTGCGCTCCCCCGCCCAACGGCCCCTCCGGCTTCGCCTCCAGGGCCTCAAGGCCCGCTGACGCGGGCCGGGCTGGCTGCAAGGAGGAGGGGTCGCTCGTTCGTGTGGGTTCTAGTGTATCGCTGCATCAAATTGATGCAGCATGTACCGTTGGCGAAAATATAGGACACCCAACAGTCGCCCAGAGACCCCTTAATATTCGAGAGGAACGGCCCGTCGATGACTGGTCACAGCGAATCTATCGGAACGGGCCCCGCGCTGAGCAGCGATTCTGTGCGCAGGGTGAGCCAGTATCAGACGGCGGGCACCAACGCCCGGTTGAAGCTGTTCGCGCTCCTGGAGGCGCAGGGCGTGCCCGCGGCTGAGGCGGACGACCTGCTGGCCTCCCTGGAGGCCGGAGCGGTCGCCGGGGCCGCCGGCGAGGTGGTCGAGTTGGACGGCATGGCGCCGGCCTGCCGGGGCCCGGTCTTCGAGAACGGCTGGGACGAAGGCGTAACGGCCGTGAGCGAGGCCCTGGTGGGCATCGCGGACCGTGACTGGTCCCGGCGTGCCGGCAGGTCGGCCGGGGCCGCTGAGCTGGCCGTGCATCTGGCGGGCGTGAGGCGGCGTGAGCGGTCGGACCTTGTTCGGCTGGAGAGGTTCGTCCGGGGGACTGTGCTGCCGCGCACGCATCCGAACACCACGCAGTGGCGCCGGGTGCTGGCGGCGCTGGGCGAGGCCGGCGCTCTGTGCACCGCGCGAACCGTGAACAGCGACGGGGACTACGTCGTCTGCACACTCAATGCCGGCCACTACGACCCGGACGACAAGCCTCCCTTCAAAGACGGAAAGCCCGGCGGCTGGCACAAGGCGGATGCGTCGATCTGGAATGACTCGGGCGCGGCCTGCACTCCGCACGCGGCCCTCTGAAAGACATCAGGGACAAGTATTAGGGAGGGCTTGAAAATGCTTTTGGTTCCGCTCAAGGAACACCAGGTCGACCAGAAGTTGAGTTTTCGTAACTGGGTTGGATTTCCTGCAAGATCGCCTGTTCCTCCGGAAGGGGCGCGTGCGATGGGGGTGTCTGCGACCGGGTCCGGCAAGACGATCACCACCGCTGCATGCGCTCTGGAGTACTTCCCGGGCGGGCGGATTCTGGTGATGGTGCCCACGCTGGACCTGATCGTGCAGAGTGCCCAGTCCTGGCGGCGGGTCGGGCACCGGGCGCCGATGGTCGCAGTCTGCTCGGTGGACAAGGACGAGGTCCTGGAGCAGCTCGGAGTGCGCACCACCACCAACCCGATCCAGCTCGCCCTGTGGGCCGGGACCGGGCCGGTGGTCGTGTTCGCCACCTACGCCTCCCTCGTGGACCGCGAGGACCCCGCCGACGTCACTGGTCGCCGGACTGTCCCTGGGCCGTTGGAATCGGCTCTGGCCGGCGGGGAGCGGCTGTACGGGCAGCGGATGGCTCCGTTTGACCTGGCCATTCTGGACGAGGGGCACATGACGGCCGGAGACATGGGGCGGCCGTGGGCGGCGATCCACGACAACAGTCGGATCCCTGTCGACTTCCGGCTCTACCTGACCGCCACCCCGCGGATCCTCGCCGCGCCCCGGCCGCAGCGCGGGCGGGACGGCCGGGAGGTGGTGATCGCGTCGATGGAGGATGACTCCAGCACCTACGGCACCCGGATTTTTGATCTCGGTCTGGCGGAGGCAGTGGAACGCTCGATCCTTGCGGGGTTCGAGATCGACGTGCTGGAGATCCGCGACCCGGACCCGGTCCTGGGCCTGTCCGGGGACACCCTGCGTGGCCGGCGCATGGCCCTGCTCCAAGCGGCGCTGCTGGAGCACGCGGCGCAGCAGAATCTGCACACCACCATGGTGTTCCACCAGCGGGTGGAGGAGGCGGCCGCGTTCGCCGAGCAGATGCCGCGCACGGCCGCCGAACTGTATACCGCCGAGGCCTCCGCGGCGGCGCTGGCCGGGGCGGAGGAACTGCCCGCGTCGTCGATCGATGCTGAGCTGTACGAGCTGGAGGAGGCCCGTCACGTGCCTCCGGACCGGGTATGGGCGGACTGGCTGTGCGGGGACCATCCCATCGCGCACCGGCGTGCGGTGATCCACCGGTTCGCCAACGGCATCAACGCCCAGAACCGACGCGTACACCGGGCGTTCCTCTCCTCGGTACGGGCGCTCGGGGTCGGGGTCGATATCACCGGACTGCGCGGGGTCGAGGCCGTGTGCATCGTCGGCTCGCGCAGCTCCCAGGTCGACGTCGTTCAGAACATCGGACGCGCCCTGCGCCCCAACCCGGACGGCACGACCAAGACCGCCCGGATCATCATCCCTGTCTTCCTCCAGCCCGAGGAGGACCCGAAGGACATGATCGCCTCGGCCAGCTACCAACCCCTGGTCGACATCCTCCAAGCCCTGCGCTCGCACTCGGAACGCATGGTCGACCAGCTCGCCTCCCACGCCCTGACCCGCGGCGCCGAGCGGCGGCGCATCCACGTCCGCCCCACCCCCGCGACCGGGGCGCAGAACGGAGACGGGCAAGAGGCGAGCGACGAGGCGCAGCAGGAGGTCGACCGGGTCACCTCGGTCGTGGTCAACTTTGCTTCTCCCCGGGACGCCGCCAACATCGCTGCTCTGACCCGCTGCCGCGTCATCCGGCCCGAATCCCTCGTCTGGCTGGAGGGCTACCAAGCCCTCATCCGCTGGCGTACCGAGAACGAGATCACCGGCCTGTACGCCGTGCCGTACGACACCGAGACCGCAGTCGGCGTGACGAAGGACTACCCCCTGGGCCGGTGGGTGCACCAGCAACGCCGCGCCCAGCGCACAGGCGAACTCGACCCCCACCGCAAGGAGCTCCTCGACGACGCCGGGATGGTGTGGGAACCCGGCGACGAAGCGTGGGAGAACAAACTCGCCGCGTTCCGGTCCTACCGGCGAGCCACCGGACACCTCGCACCCCGGCAGGACGCCGTCTGGGGCGAGGGCGAGGCGATGGTGCCCATCGGGCAGCACCTGGCGAACCTCCGGCGGAAGGGGCAGAAGAACGGCCTGGGCAAGGACCCGGAGCGAGCGGCGGTGCGTGCCGCGCAGCTGGCGGCGATCGACCCGGACTGGAACTGCCCCTGGCCGCTCGACTGGCAGCGGCACTACCGCGTCCTCTCCGACCTCGCCGACGCCGACGGCCACCTGCCCGACATCCAACCCGGCGTGCTCTTCGAGGGCGACGACATCGGACGATGGCTCATGCGGCAAAGAGAAGCGAGCACCTGGACACAGTTCTCCGCCGAACAGCAGGAACGGCTGACAACGCTGGGGGTGCAGCCCACTGAGACCCCGTCTCCTGCCCCGGCGGCAACGCCTGCGGCGAAGGGGCCGGGCAAAGCGCAGCAGGCGTTCCAGCGTGGACTGGCAGCCCTCACCCAGTGGGTAGAGCGGGAGGGTGCCCACCGGCCGGTACCCCGCAGCCACGCTGAGGAGATCGCGGTTGACGGCGAGACGGAGCCGGTGGTCGTCAAGCTAGGCGTGTGGGTATCGAACACCCGCGCGAGGCGCGACAAGCTCACCCCGGAGCAGCTGGACGCGCTACGGGGGCTCGGCATGGAATGGGCGGCGTAGAGGCAGTGGGAGCCCTATGCCGGTCGCGCACGCCGGTGAAGCTGTGGAGTGTCAAGTGACGGATTCGTTTTCCTCGTGGCCTGTGTCCGGTGTCGTCCGGCTGGCCCCGGTGGCAGGTGAAACGACGATGTCATTCGTGAATCGGCTGGCCTCTCGCTACAACGTCACTGTGACGGGCCTGTTGTCTGCGATGGCGGGCCCTGGCGTGCGTGGTGTCTGGGGAGAGGGCTGTCTCGTCGGCGAGTTGTTCCTGGCGTCCGCGGTGCGGCGCCGGCTGGCTTCCTTCTGCCAGGTGCCGGAGTCGCATCTGTCCCGCGCGCTGCCTTCCTGGGATGGGGGCGCTGACGCGAAGGCGAACGGTGACCAGCCGAACGTGCGCTTCGCCTCCGGCAGCACAGTTCCTGCCGTCATGCTGGGATGCCGTCTGTGTACGGCGGCCCGGACAGGCGCTCCCTGGTCTGTCCGTCTGTACTGCGACCTGCGTTCAAGGATCTGCATCAGGCACCAGTGCTGGTCCCTCGACTCACTGGCGCTGGACAGAGCCACGCTGGTCGAAGGCCAGGTGAGCCTCTCCGGGCTACCGGAGGTGATACGTGCGCACGAGCGCCTTCTGCCGATGCTGCGCCGTAGGGGCTCGTGCGAGAGCGCTTTTGCCGTGGCCCAGGCGGTCGTTGCCTCCTGGTGGGACGCGGGCCGGCGGGACGAAGTGATCTGGCCGGCGCGTCTTGGTCGTGTCTGTGCCGATCTCCCCGAGGGTGAGGTGGCGGTGCTCGCCCGGGACGTGGTGACGTATCCCGAGGCTGTCGCGGTCACGACGGTTCTATGTGACCGGTTGTGGCGACAACGCGTATTAGAGGACACGCACGGTCAGATGCCGCACACGTTGGCCGAGGTTCCCCGTCTGCTGACCGAGCTGGCTCGCCGTCTGGGCCGCCCGTGGCTGGTGGAACAGCTTGCCTCCTCCAGTGCAGGAGCCTTGTTCGCCTGGGTGCGGGCGTGTGTGCGGCGGGAGCGCGGAGCAGTGTCCGAGGAAGAGGTGTGGGCGGTTCCGGTCGCGCACCGGCCTCGTGGGCTTGCGGCGCAGCTGCGGGAGTTGCGCCTCCAGCACGTCGGCAGTGCTCCGGTAGGAGGAAGGCAGTCCCGTGCAGAGCAGGCGTATCAGGTCGGCTTGGCACACGCCCGTTCCTACGCGGCGCGTCACGGGCATCTCGCTGTTCCCAAGTACGGCCGTCACGAGGGTTTTGCTCTGGGGCCGTGGCTGGCCAATCAGAGAACCGGAGTAGCAGCGCTCCCCATCGAGCGGGCGCAGGCGTTGCATCGCATCGATCCCTGGTGGAATGGTCCCTGGCCCATCTCCTGGCGACGGACGTACCACCGCGCCCTGGTACACGTTCAAAAGCATGGCCTCGTTGACGCCACGGCAGGATTCCCCGGCACCAGCCTCGCCTTGGGCGAGTGGCTCCATGAGCAGTGTTCCCGGTACGACGACCTCCACGTGGGCCAGCAACGCCTGCTCGCAGATCTCGGAATCCGGCCCGCGCACGCCCGCTCAGCACGCCCTCGCCGTAACAGCCTTGCTCAGGCCTTCGCGGCCGGCCTGGACTACGCCCGAGCCTTTGCCGCCGTCCACGGCCACCTCGCCACGTCCAAGAGCACGCGGCAGGACGGTTTTCCTCTTGGGCAGTGGCTGATGAGCCAACGCAGCCGGGCCCGTATGGCGGAGAAGGAAACCGACCGGAGCCGTGCACTGTCCGCCATCGACCCGTGGTGGAACCCGCCGTGGCCCATGGCATGGCAACGCGCCTACCACCACGCCCGCAAGCAGTGCGGCAGCAATCAGCTGCTGGTGCCGGGGGATGGCTTCGCCGGGGTGGGGGCGTCTGCCAGATCATGGCTGTACGCGCAGTGCGCCCTGTTCGAAGAGCTCCACCCCCGCCAGCAAGATCTACTGCGGGAGATGGGCGTCACCGCCGAGGCCGCACAAGCGAGGCAGACCGCGTGGTACCACCCCACCGGCGCCCGGATCGACTTCGCCGTGGGCTTGGCCCATGCCCGGGACTACGTCGGCGTTCACGGCCACCTGGCGCTGCCGCACCCCGTTCAGCACAACGGGTTCCCGCTGGGAAGGTGGCTCACCAGCAAACGCGGAGAGGCCGGAGCCCACGCGCGCCGCACACCGGCTCCGTGGCCGGGCATGCAGGCCCTCGCTGCTCTGGATCCGTGGTGGTTCCCTCCGTGGGCGTTCGCCTGGCAGCGCGACTACCACCATCTGCGTCTCCTGCTCATCGCCGGCCTCGAACCACCGCCCAAGCTGCGCTCCTGGTTCAGCGAGCAACTCGCTCAACGCCACGCCTTGTTGCCCGGCCAACAGCGGCTCCTGCAGGAACTGAGAACCTCCCTGGTCTGACCACGGGTGCAGGAGCTCGGCGTCGCGGCCGCCGTTCACCCGTTCGGGTGGCGGATCCAGATCACGGCGTTCAGCAGCCACCCATGCACTTGGCTGTTGAGTGTGGAGGGGCACGAGCACGGCAGGCGGGTGCAGCAGGCTACCGCAGGGGGCGGCGGTGCGGGAATCGAGGCCGCGTTCGTCACGGCCGCCGGGCAGTTGACGCAGTTGCCGTGGGATCAGGCGACGGCATCGGTGCGGTTCGAGGACCTCGCGCCGGTATCCGCGTTTCCGGTCGTTCCGGGCCGCCGGTGGGGGCCGGGCTGGTGGTGGTCGGCGACCACCGGACGGCACGTCGTACACGGTTCGGCAGCAATGCGCACCCAGCTGATGGTCCTGGACCGGAATCCGGACGTGACCGGCCTGTCCGCACGTCCGGTACGGCTGCTGTGGCGGGATCCCGACGGGCGGGTGCGCTCGTGGGTGCCTCAGTTGTTCGCCCGGTACACCGAAGGCACCGGCCTGCTCGCCGACTGCCCCTCCAGCCCGACCACCGGGGCAGACAGGGCGCAGCGGGCGCGGATGGTCCTGGAGGCGGCGTGTGCCCGCGTGGGCTGGGCTTACCGGCGCCTTGAGCCACCTCCAGCGGTGGTGGCGGCGAACTTGCGGTGGCTGGCCGGCTACCGCCACCCACGTAATCAGGGCCCGCCCGGGCTGCGGGCCACGCTGGCCGAAGCGTTCGCCGGGCCCCGGCCGCTGGCCGGCGGCGCAGCCGCAGTAGGCGATCCGCTGCAAGTGCTGCCGGCTGTCTATCACGCGCTGTGGTGCGGGCATCTGACGACGCCTCTTGATGAGCCGCTGCACGAGGAGGCGCTGGTCTGCTCTGACGCAGAACGCATTGGTGGGGGCGTCGAAAAGCAGCTGGGCGCCGGCGGCAGCCAAGGAAGGGGCGAGCGCAGTGGGCAGCACACTCGGTAGGAGCCCGCGGCCGGTGGTGGAGGTCGGCGCGCACGTCGCCTACCGGGGACAGACCTGGCAGGTCGCCGCCTTGCAGGGCCAGCAGGTCTACCTGCTGCAGGAGGACGGCACCGAAACGAGCCTGCTGCTGGGGCGGTTGTTCGCCGACCCGGGCTTCGAAGTAGTGGGCGCGCGGGCGCCGGACGCGGTGCCGCAGTGGGGACTGTTCGAGACCGTTCCGGTGGCGGCCCAGCAGCGGGCGCTGGCCTGGCTGCCCCATATCCGGGAAGTGGAGACCGGGCTGCCGCATGCCCCGGGCAGCCGTGACGCCCAGACGATGCGGCCGGAGTACGACCCCGAGCGGTGGACGCTGGCGCAGCGGGACGCGGCCAAGGCGAAGGAACTGGCAGCGCTCGGCTTCGCCCGGGTGACGCCTACGACGGTGCAGCGGATGCGGCACGCCTACCGCAAGCAGGGTTTGTGGGGGCTGGTCGACAAGCGTGCGGTGCCGGCCCGTGGGCGTCATCCGACGGGGTATGCCGACGAGCGGGTCGTGGCTGCTGTGCTGGAGGCGCTGCGGCGCCAGCGGGGCCGGTCGAAGGGAACGGTGAAGGGACTGCAGGTACTGGTCGGGCAGATCCTGGAGGATACGCACGGGCGCGGGGTGGTGGAGATGCCGTCGCGGTCGTCGTTCTACCGGCTGGTGAGTGTGCTGGCCGACCCGGCCGATCGTCCGGGTCGGCCCGCGCGTACCGCCACCGCACCCGCCCGCGCCTCGTCGGCAGCGCCGGTGGTGCTGCGGCCCGGGGAGCAGGTGCAGATCGACACCACCCGTCTGGACATCATGGCCGTCCTCGAGGGCGGCAGCCTGGGCCGGCCGGAGCTGACGATCGCCGTCGACGTCGCCACCCGCTCCATCCTGGCCGCCATCCTGCGCCCGCACAGCACCAAAGCCGTCGACGCCGCCCTCCTCCTGGCGGAAATGGCTGTTCCCCACCCTGCTCGGCCGACCTGGCCCACCTCGCTTCACCTGTCGCGGGCCGAAGTGCCCTTTGAGCGGATGCTGTCGCTGGACAAGCGCCTGGAGGGCGCGGCCGCGCGGCCGGTGATCGTGCCCGAGACGATTGTCGTCGACCGCGGCAAGATCTACCTCTCGCAGGGCTTCGTCGCCGCCTGCGAGACGCTCGGGGTAAACGTGCAGCCCGCTCCACCGAGACGGCCGCAGGCCAAGGCCGTGGTGGAGCGGACCTTCGGCTCGATCAACGACCTGTTCTGCCAGCACGTCGCCGGCCACACCGGATCCAACCCCCAGCGCCGCGGCTCCAAGACCGCGGCCGAGGCCCGCTGGACGATTGGGCAGCTGCAGGACTTCCTCGACGAGTGGATCACCTGCGGCTGGCAGAACCGTCCCCACGACGGACTGCGCCACCCCGTCCTGCCCAAAACCGCCCTCACCCCGAACCAAATGTGGGCCGCACTGATCACCATCAGCGGCTACGTGCCTGTGCCGCTGACCGGGGCCGACTACCTCGAACTGCTGCCCGTGCGCTGGCAGCCCATCACCGAACGCGGCATCCGCCTCGACTACCGCACCTACAACCACGACATCCTCGACCCCCACCGCAGCGAGCGCTCCCCCATCACCAGCAAGGACGGCAAGTGGGAGGTCCACCACAACCCCCACGACGCCCGCCAGATCTTCGTCCGCCTCACCGACGGACACCTCCACGAAATCCCCTGGATCCACCGCGACCACGTCCACCAGCCCTTCAACGACGCCATCTGGCGCCACGTCCAGGCCGAGGTCGAACAACGCGGGGACCGGGAGCAGCATGAGGCCGACCTCGCCGACGCCCTCGACCAGCTCCTGCGCCGCACCCGCCACCCCGCCGAGACCGAGCAGAAAACCCGCCGTCGGAGAGCCTCCCGCGCCGGTACGGCAGCACAGTTGCCCGATCTTCCAGGCCAACGGCGCCCACTCGACGCAGAGACCGCACCGGCCCCGGCACCGGACTGGAGCGAGAGCCTGGACGACCTCATCAGTGTCGATACCGCGGCCGACGAGACCGACGTTAGCGAGCCGGAGGGCGCGAGCGTGCTGCCGCCCGAGGCAGGCGGGTACGGGCTGTGGGACGCCGAAGCGGAAGCCGAGCAGTGGTGAACGCCTCGTCGAGCACGAGCGGTGCACCGGCCGGCCCATGCCCGTCGACAGCGCACCGGAATCCCGGCACCGCGGCAAGTGCCGGCGGCGCCCCTGATCCGCAGCCACAGGCGGTGACCACCTGGGACGGCTTCCAGGCCTTCGCCACCACACCCGTGGCAGCTCCTCCCCCACCCGGCACACCGCACCGCAGCCTCGAGGAACGCCTGGCCTACCACTCGCGGTTCGTCACCGTGCGCACCCCCGCCATCGACGCCCTCGCCAAGAACGTGCGCACCCTGATGATCCTCGGCCGCCACCAGACCGTCACTGCCCGGCCCTCCCTCATCGTCACCGGTCCCGCCGGCGCCGGGAAAACCACCGCCCTGCTCCAGGTCGGCCGCGCCTGCCACCTCGCCCACATCCGCCGCCACGGCGCCACGGCAGCAGCCGGACAAGCCCCCGTCGCCTACGTCCTGGTCCCGCCCGCCGCCAGCGCCAAGACCCTCGCCATCGAATTCGCCCGCTACCTCGGCATCCCCGTCACCACAGGCATGTCCCAGACCCAGATCACGAACGCTGTCTGCCACACCTACACCGCCGCCAAAGTCCAGCTGGTGATGATCGACGAGATCCACCGGCTCAACCCCCGCACCACCACCGGCGCCCAGAGCGCCGACCTGATCAAAGATCTCACTGAACGCATCGGCGCCACCTTCGTCTATGCCGGCATCGACGTCACCACCACGCCCCTGTTCACCGGCGTACGCGGCGCCCAGCTCGCCGGACGCGCCTCCCTCATCGACTGCGACCCCTTCCCCGCCCGCCTCGGCGACGAAGAACCCTTCCGCGACCTCATCACCGCCATGGAAACCGCACTGGATCTGCGCCATCACCGGCCCGGAACCCTCCCCCGGCTGGCCCCGTACCTGCACGAGCGCACCGCCGGCCGCATCGGCAGCCTCGCCCGCCTCATCCGCCAAGCAGCCATCACCGCCCTCATCGACGGCACCGAACGCATCACCAAAACCACCCTCGACGCCATCCGCCTCGACCACCTCGCCGAACAGCACCACCAACCCCGCACCCGGCCGCGAAGCCGGAACACCAGCACGTCGTGAGCCGGACAGACGTCACAACCCGCGCCGCGGCAGGGGCCGCTGCTGCACAGCGCATCGTCGCCGCAGGGACATGGCTGCGGATCCCGTCAGCCGCACCGGGCGTCTCCCGTGTACGGCCACTGCCCGGCGAAGCAACCGCCTCCTACACCCAACGCCTCGCCGACACCTACCAGCTGACCTTGCCCCAGCTCCTCGACGGCGCCAACATCACCCTCCATCGCCACGGCACGCCACCCGCAGCCGAACTCCACCTCAACCACACCGCGACCCAGCACCTCGCCGTCCTGACCCGCACGCCACTCCCCCACCTGACGCGCGCCCTGCCCCGCCTCGTACCCACCGACGACGCCCACCACATCGCTGCCGCCGCGCGCTGGAAGCGGCTCGATGCCGAGCAGCAGCCCGTCCGCGCCTGCGCCCTGTGCACCCGCCACCGCAGCCACGGCACCACCGACACCGCCTGGGTTCATCGGCCGCCGCACCGGCTGGTGTGCCCACGCCACCACCAAGCCGCCCCCGACCCACGACTCGCCACCAGCGTCCGTATCCAGGGCGTGCCCGAACTCGCCGCCGCACATCGCGCCCCCACCAGCGCCTGCTACGACACCCCCGAGCTGCCACCGCCTGGACCGCAGCACGCGCCATCACCACCCGCTGGTACGACCACCAGCAACACCTCACCCACCGCTGGCACACCCGCCTGACCCGGCTCTGCAAGGCCAACCCCCACCTGACCACCACAGGCAACGCCTCCCCCGCCCTGCTGACCCGCGACCTGGTGACCTACCCGGAAACCGTCACCCTCGCCCGCGCACTCGCCGCCCTCCCGAACCGGCCACACCGCGACACCGGCAAGGCCCTCAACCTCATCGCCCACCGACTCGGACTGCCCCGCCTGGCCAGCAACGCGAACGATCCCCTCCGGGCCTTCCTCACCCACACACGCCACTGACCAGCACAAGTCCCCATCCACCCCGGCGCATTGGTACGGCCACCTACGGGCGTGCCACCACACCTACAAGAAAACCAAGATCAATCCCACACAACTACCGGACCACAGGCCAAGAGCCCGAACAACCAAACCGAACACACTCACCAGCCCCGGCCCATCACGCCCGAACCCAACCGCTTCAGCCGTCCCGAATCCCACCCCAAAAGACGGAACACCAGACCAGAACAGCCCAACCCCCTGAAGATCACTACTCCGTCACAGAGCAGCGCGAGCGGCTGACCGCGCTGGGCATCAAGGGCGCTGAGGCCCCTTCTCCCGCCCCGGCGGCCGCGCCCACGGCGAAGAGCCAGGGCAAGGCGCAGCAGGCATTCCAGCGCGGCCTGACGGCTCTCGCGCAGTGGGTCGATCGGGAAGGCGCCCACCGGCCAGTACCAAGGGGGCACAGCGAAGAAATCACAGTCGCCGGTGAGACGGAACCCGTGGCCGTCCGGCTCGGTGTGTGGGTCTCCAACACCAAATCGAGGCGGGAGAAGCTCGCCCAGGAGCAGCGGGACGCACTGCGGGAGCTGGGCGTGGACTGGGCATGAGTTCCGGCGGAGGGTTGCCTGCCGTGTGCCGGGAGGCAACCCTCTACGGCGTGGGGTGATCCAGAGACCGCTAAGGCACCATGCCTGGGTGGACATAGACATTGCGAGGAGCAGCTCAAGCGGTTCGCCGGGCTCGGACCGTCATATTGGCTTGGTGAGGTTCGGGCTGGGCCGGTAGTGGGCGACTCCTGCGTAGGACATCCCCAGTGAGGTGGTGAGGATCTTAGCGTCGAGTTCATCGGCGAGGGTGAGCAGGCGAGTAGAGCGCAGGATGCGGGGCCGGAGGCCGGTAGGGGCGAGGGTGTCGCGGATGTGAGCGGCGCCGGCGGGGCCGTGGTGGGTGCGGGTGAGCCGGGTGACGAGCAGGTGGGGGTTGTCCGAGCCGAGTTGGTGTCGGTGTTCTTGGCAGCGTTGGAGTGCGGTCCAGGTCGCGTCGTCGAGCGGGATGGCCAGGGATCTGCCGGGGAAGTGGACGCTGTGGTGATGGGGGTTGATCCCGGTGTCAGTGAGCTGGCGCAGCTCGGTGATGGTTGCTGCGTGGAGCAGGGCGGCGAGGCCGATGAATGCCTCGTGCGGGTGGATGTCGTGGTGGGTGGTCCACCGCTGGTACAGGGTGCGCTGTTGGGTCAGAGTGAGGGTGGGGCCGTGAAACCCCCTGTGCTGTACGGCGGTTATGGGGTCGGTCGGGTTGTGGAGGATGACTTTGGCGTGGTGGGCGTACGCGAAGAACTGACGCAGTCCCGCGAGTCGGGATGCGCGGAGGGCCGGGTTGAGGGCCAGGAAGGATTCCATGTGGGCGGTGGTGACACTGGCCCAGTTCGTGTGGCCCTCGGTGTGGAGGTGGAGGGCCAGGTCGCGGACGGCTGCGAGTCGGATCTCGATGGTTTTCAGCTGGTTGGGCCGTAGCCCCAGGTGTTCGGCTTGCTCGCGCTGGAGCAGGAGGAAGGCGGCGAACTTCTCGGTCTGGGAGCGCAGAGGGGCGGGTGTGGACTCGATGCGGCGGGATCGGCGTTCTGTTGCTCGTCTGTCGGCGAGGCGTGGGGGTGGGGGTGGGTCGAGGTGGCCGTGGGTGCGGAAGAAGTCGGTGAGCGCTCCGACGAGTTCGGGGGCATCGCTTTTGGCGCGGGCGAGGAGGCTGCGGGGGTCGCAGGACTCGGCGTGGAGGAGCAGGCGCGCGGTGGTGGCGATGAGGTCGGCCGCGTAGATCGGGTGTCGGTGCGCTGCGAGGTGTGCGGCGAGGCCGCTCCACCAGGAGGGCGGGGCGGGCATGCGCTTGGCCCAGCCGGCCGCGCGGGTCAGGACGGTGTGGGGTGAATGCTCGTAGCAGCGCTTGCAGAGGCCTTTGGCCCACTGGCCGCTGGTTCCGCATTGCTCGCAGTGGGCCGGGGGCGGGGCGGCAGCGGGGTCGGTACAGGCTCGGCAGTGCTGGGTCGCCGCGTCGAGGGCACGTCGGCGTCCGCAGTGCTGGCAGGGGCCCCGAGCTCGTTGTCCTGCGGATCGGCGTCGGCATGCCGCGCACAGGTCCTGGGCGGAGCGCCGTGGTGCGCCGCAGAGGGTGCAGGTGCGTGAGCACCAGGGGCAGCGGCCGGTGTCGGGGTGCAGCCAGCGCAGTCGGTGGCAGGCCGGGCAGTTGTCTTTGACACGAGAGGGTGTGGCACGGGTGGTCGTGGGCGGGTCCGTCGCGGGGTGTGCGGGGCGGGGTGCGGTCACAGCGGTGGCAGGGATCGGTGGCTGGGCACGGGCTGCTGTCGAGGTGGTGGGGTGGTGCGTGGTGTAGGTGGTGGGGGTATGGCGGGCTCGCCGACGGTAAGCAGGTCGCCTGGGGTGCAGTCCAGGGCGGCGCACAGGGCGGCCAGGGTGGAGAGCTTCACCTGGGAGGGCTGTTTGGTGAACAGGGCGGACACCGATGCCGCAGACAGCTCGAGGCCGGCCCGCTCGGCGAGCAGGCGGCGCAGTTCGGTGCCGGTCCAGATACCGCGCTGTGCCGCGGTCATCCGAAGTCTCCACTCCACCTGCGGTGGCGGGGTCACGGGCTCGACGGCGTGCAGAGGGGGTGGTGTGGTCATGGGTGTCCTGCCCTGGGGTCAGCCGGCCAGGCTAGTGACGGCGGTCGACGTGGCGCGGCGCCAGGCGTCTTCGACGAAGGTGAGCGAGGGCCGCACGTAGGCCATCGTCGAGGCGATGTGCCAGTGACCGAGGAGCTGCTGGACTGCGAGCAGGTCCATGCCCTTCTCGTAGTGGTGGGTCGCGCAGGCCCGGCGCAGATCGTGCGGGGTGAACCGGTCGTCTGCGGGGCGGCCTTCCAGGTCCAGGAGGTGGGAGAGGCGGTCGCGTACGGTGTCCGGCTTCAGCGGCTGGCCGTGGGCGTCGCAGAACAGCGGGGTGGTGTCGGGGAAGAAGGGGCGTACGTCTCCCAGGTACCAGGCGAGGATCTGGTCCAGTCCGTCGAGCATGGGTGCCCATCTCGGGCGGGGTCCCGAGGTGTTGGCCGCCTTGCCGAATCGGACGTGGAGCTTGCCTGTCGGGCCGAGTGCGGGATGGACGTCGCATTGGTCGAAGCGAATGGCTTCGCTCACTCTGGGAGCGGAGTGGTAGAGGGTGCGCAGCAGTGCGTAGTCCCTTGCCGCGGCCGGGTAGTCGGACGTAGTGGTCAGGCGCTGGCGGGCGAAGGCGAAGAACGCGGTGAGGCGCTCGGCGGTGGGCGGCAGGGTGCGCGGGGTGTCGTCGAAGACATGGCGCAGCCGGTTGAACCGGTCCAGCGGGTTGGCCACCGGGGTGCCGTACAGGGTGCGGATCTCGGTGGCGTAGCGGGCCTGGACGAAGGTGAGGAACGTGCGGAGCATCTGCAGGTACTGGCGTCTGGTCCCCGCCGCCCGCCCCGCCACCACCAGGGAGTGGAGCATCGCGTCCACGTCGGCCGGCTCGATCTGCCACACCGGCCGGTCATAGTGGTCCAGCACCCGTTCCAGCAGCGACGTATAGCAGCCGATCGTGGTGGGAGCGAAGCCTCTCGCTGTCCATGTCGAGGCGAATGCCTGCACGCAGCGGGCCTGGAACGCCCACACATCGGGTACCTGCCCGGCCTCGGGAGCAGGGCCGCAGAGCCCGCCCTCGACCAGCCGAAGAAACGGCTTCCCCGCCACACTCCACCGCCAACCAGCAATGACTCTTGGTTAAGGCGGCACCTGAACAACCCCTGTGCCACCGAATCCATCAACGAGACAGCTGCAGAAAAGCAACCCCCACCTCACGAATAACCCGGTCATCCACACACCGGCGGCGACAGACGCTGCGCGTCGTCGAGGAACAGCACACCCGGCTCAGCCAGCGCCTCCGCCAGCGCCTGGTCAGCCGGTCCGGCACGGTGGGTCAGCGACCCCGACGGCAGCCCCAGTGCCTCGCACAACGCGGCCCGCACCTGCGGCAGCCCGGGCTTGACTCCCACCACCGCCCGCCACACCGGCACCCGGGCAGGCAGCAGGTGCAGAGCCTGCTCGACCGCGACCGTCTTCCCCAGCCCCGTGTCCCCGTATACGCAGCCGATCCCCCGCGCGGCGACCGTGTGTCCCACCGCCTCCACCACCCCGGCCACCTGCCGCGTGGACACCAGCCGCGCTCCCGGCGCGTACAGGCGCACCCCACCCGACACCCGGGCACGCGCAGCACCCTTCACCACGCCGGGCCGTTCCTCACCACCCGTACCGGACGGCATGGCGTCCGGACCGTCCACGACCGGCGGGCCGTCCGCACCATCGGCGAAGCCGAGTTCGGCCAGCGCCCGGTCGTACCGGCTCGGCTCCACCCGGCCCGACGCCGCGCGGGCGGCCTGAAGCACCCGGCCCGCCCTCAGCTCGTCCTTGATCGCACGGTGCAGCGTCGCCAACGACGGCACCACCTCGACACCCCACCGCTGAAGCACGCCCTCGTCCTGCGCCCGGAGCATCCTGCGGCGCAGCTCGGCGACGTTCCCGCCCACCTGCGTGAGCACCTCCCACAAGGCGTCACCTACCACGAACCCGCCTTGCCGCGGCCGCGCCTCCACCCGCCCCTCGCGCCCCTGCTGCAGCCACCGCACACCGTCCGCTCCGACACCCCCGCCAGCCCGGCCGCGATCCGCACGTGCAACGCCGACAGACCGCCCTCACCCCGATCCACCGCCAGCAGCCGCCGCACCACGGCCCGCTCCACCCGCCCGGCCTCCGCCGAACCAGCCGGACCCGGCACCGCCTCCCCCACCGGGGTCTGTAAAACCGTCACACGGCCAACCCCACCCGCCCCGGCCACCCACCCATACAGAAACAGGCAAACCCAACACAGTTGGACCGCGACCTGCTAACCACACCGTGACAGCCACCCGGTTACCCCACGACAGCAGCCGGCAGGCACCTCATCCCTCCAGGGGCGCCAGCAACACCAAGCCGACATCCTCCAAGCACTCCACGACCGCCCACCCGACCAACACCAGGCCACACCCCGGGAGCCCCGCCCATAGGAACAGCCACCCCCATGACAGCCAACCTGCCCCGTCCTCGCCACAAAACAGCAGCCGCTTGGTCACCCCATGACAGCAGGATCAACCGCCCACGCATACGACGCGACCAGGCACGCACCGCCCCACCCCGCTGACACCCACCCAATGCCACCAACACGCCCACTCACAGCGGGCCAAGCTCACCACCGACAAGCTCCGGCAGTTGGCCGACCTCGGACTGGAGTGGGCAGCATGAGCACCGAGCAACAGCATGACGCGGACGCGTACGGCCAGGAGCTGGCCCGCATCAGCCACCACCAGAGCGAGGCCACGGCGGCACGGTTCACGGTCTTCCAGGCCCTGGCTGCCGTCGGAATCGGACACGAGCAGGCGGACGAGATCGTGTCGAAAGTGGAGGCCGGGGCGGTGGCCGGGGCCCACACCTGGATCTCCGAGAGCAGCGCCCCAAACGGGTCCGAGGAACGCTTCGAGGCCGGCTGAGACACCGGAGTCCGCGACGTCGCCAGCTACCTGCTGCGCATCGCCGACACCACCGCCCACGCGCAGCGCGGGCGCGCCGCCTCCAGCGCCATGCTGATCGCCCACCTACGGCAGCCGGCCTCCCCCGACCCGGAGGAAGCTCCGCTGCAGGAACCGGCCCCGGCCGCGGCAGTGGACGCGAAGGACGTCCTGGTGGCCGCGGAGCGGTTCACGTGGGCTCTGGCCGCGCCGGGCGAGCGTCACTGGCCGGACGGTGAGTTCCTGGACGTCGCGCTGAGCACGGTGCGCACCGAGGAACGCGAGGGGTACATCGAGCGCTTGGAGGTGTTCGTGGAGCAGCACCGCGCGCGTCTGGAGGAACTGCTGCGCGACTGGGGGCAGGGCAGCAGGCCCGCCTCGCACCGCCGGTACGCGCTGGTCGGACAGCCCGAGACCCTGGTCATCCTGGAGCGGATGGAGACCAACCCGTTCAGTCTGCGCAGCCAGTGGAAGACGGAGCTGGAGACCGTCTTCCTGGACGACCTCGAATTCGCGTGGGGACCGCGCATCCGCCACAGCCGGTGAACAGCCAGGAACGAGCAGCGGGGCCAGACAGGGTGACCCTGCCCGACCCCGCTGTGTGTGGTCAGCCGAAGTCGAACGGGACTTCCCCTAACCCGGGCAGGCCAGCAGCACCTCACCCCAGGGCCTACACGCACTCGAGTTTGATGCCGGCCCGGAAGCCGTGGCATCGCACTGGAGTGCGTGTAGAGCCTGGGACCTTGAGCCCGGCCGCCTGCCGACTATGTACCGGCCGGGAGGGGTTCGGTAAGGCGGTCCCGATGCGTGTAGAGCACCCGTACGACATGGGTGCGGTTATGGGCGCACCCGGTCCCCTGTCTCCTGGTTATGGGGGTCCTGTGTGATCTCAGTTGGGATACTGCCTGTTCATGACCATGGAGGCGTAGTTGATAGTTTTTGATACGAACGCGTTCAACCTTGTCCCGCCGGACGGCGTCAAGGCCGACATCATCCGCAAACTCCGTAAGTCAGAGCACCAACGGGTGGCAGTGCCCTGGATAGTGCTGGAAGAGCTGGCGGCGCATAAGGCAAGGCACTATCCCAACCAGTACATGGGCGCCCTGAACGCGCTGGAGAAGCTGCGCCGTGCCGTGCCCTGGGAACTGGAAAGCACGCTGGAGCCGATCGGTGTGGAGCGCTTCCTGGATCACTGGCGTTCTGCCTATGCAGACGTCTTCGAGGTGATCCAAACCAGCGGTGAAGTCGCTCTCAAGGCGCTGGCCCGGGAGGCGATGGCGCTTCCGCCGGCGAAGCGCTCCGTCGACGATGATCACTCGGAGGGGGCCCGGGACGTCGCCATCTGGTTCTCCATCCTGGAGTTCTTGGAGAGCAACCCCGATGAGCACGTCTACTTCGTCACCAACAACACCAAAGACTTCGGTGACGGGACGGTCTACAAGTACCCGATGAACGAGGACGTACGCGGCCTGGAGAACCGGCTGACGCGGCTGAAGGACTTCAACGAGGTCGTCGCGACCTTCGCCACCGAAGTGTCCGGGGAGTCGGCCGAAGCCGCTGCGGAGGAATTGCTGCGGTCCGGGGCCATGCGCGATCAGGTGGCCCAGACTGCTGTGGAAGCCCTGGACTCCGAGGTGGGGTTCCCCGGTCTGGGAGCTTCTGATGCTGAGATCGTCTGGCGTACCTGGCTGGCCGCTCCAGCTGTCGAGTTGCTATCCGTCAAGAACGTCACCGGGCACGAGATCGACCAGCATGTCTGGTACACAGCTGACGTTGAATGGCTGTTGTACGGCAGCGCGGTTAGCGGTGATGGCGAGAGCGCGCTGAGTGTTGCCTGCGTATGGCGCATGAAGATCCTCTTCTCGACGGACGAGAAAGATGAATCGCCGACGATCCTCTCTGGCGCCCCTGGCATGCCAGATACGGCTGACGACCGGTGCATGAACGTCCTGCGGAGTCTCAGGCAGACTGCCGAGCGCCTGGTTAGCCGAGTGGCCGGCAGTCTCGCCGGTGCCCCGGACGTCTCGGCATCGGCTGTATCCGCTGTGACAGCCCGGATCCTGGCGTCCTTGCCCAAGCCTGATCTGGCTACTTTCAGCGCCTACCAAAGCACAGCACGTGTGCTCGCTGAGAACCAGGTGAAACTCGACTTCGCTGGCATCCTCAAGCCGCGAATGACTGTAGCGGAACAGGTCCTTGCGTCGATGCCTCGGATCACTCCCACGGTCCTGGGCACACAGCATGAATTCGCCAAAACTCTCGCTGCCAGCCTCCCGAAACTCGACTTCTCGGGGCTCCTCCAGCCGCGGATGACCGCACTGGAACAGATCCTTGCGGCGATGCCCAAGGTCAACCTGGCGTTGCAACAGGAGGCCTACAAGACCATCGCAGATCTGGATGGGACGCTGGCCAATCCCGCAGACGAAGCACACGATGCCGGGGTGTCGGACACGGCAGAGACCGATGAGGGCGAGAGCGGGGGCTGAGCCAGAAGCGGAGACCAGACCAGCGAGGAGCGGCCGTCGAATCCGGCGGCCGCCCCTTCGAGTCGGCTCGCTGACCAAGGTGGGTGGTCGGGGCTGTGGTTAACCCTGACCACGGCTGGCCCGCAGTCGACACAGCCACCTGCTCGCGCGTAGCCGTCGCGCGATCGTCTGGTCCATCAACGGTGTTGTCCTGTGATCTGACGGAATGTGGCCGGATTGTCAGAGGAGCCCGCTAACGTCGGTAGCTTGGGCGGGTCGCTGTCCGACGGTGATCCGAGATCAGTGTGGGGCTGTAGTTCTGCCCCTTGGTGAGCTGGAGGTCATGTGGCCCTGGACAAGCGGCGGGTGCAGACGGCCGTGATCGGCGCCCCCGACTCGGAAATACCAGTGGTGCTCCCGCTGGAAGCGATAGAGCTTGACGGGTTCCGTCGCCAGCACGCCGGTGACACGTACTGGTGCGGGGAGTGGCTGGGCGGGTGCGGCCAGCAGCTCACCACCCGTCTGTGCACCAATCGAGTCTGCCATTTCGCCCACCATCCCCATGCCAGTACGGCGTTCAGGTGCCAGCGGACGGCATCAGGGGTGTCCAGCGCGGACCACCTGTACATCAAGCAGGACATGCTCGACTGGATCACCGAACAGGGCAGCCATGCCACCGCCGGCCTCGAGCGCGCCGCGGACGGCACCGGTGCAGGAGCGGTCCTGTTCACCTCACCGGACGGCGCCGGGCTGCGCGTGCTGCTCTCCGCCAACCACAGCGCGGACCTCGGCGACCAGGACCTCGCCCATGTGCTGCTGTCCGAGCATCTGACGGACCACGTGGAGGGTCCGCTCGCCCGTTACGGCTACGTCAACCTTGTCCGGTGTGTGCCGGCGGGCACGCGTCGGCGGGTCCAGGTCGGGACCAGAACGTATGCCGGTGAGACTTGGTTCGAGCTGAGCGAATGCGCACTGGCCCCGGACGGCCTGTCCACCCCGGCCGTCGAGGAAGTCCGCCGACTGCGCACTACCCGGCACCCCCTGGGCCTGCGCACCACACGAGCGCCCCTACCAGCCGCTGCACCACCCGTTGCAGCGGCTGCAGTCAACGACCAGCAGGGGTACGACCGGGCCACCGTCATGCACGAGCTCGAACGGGCCGTTGCCGAGAAGCTCAATGTGACGAAGCTACGTCTGTGCCTGGGACGCGCGGAAGCCGCCACGTGTGAGGGCGCAACGCTGGAGGAGATCGAGCTTTTGCGGGCGGCCGGCGACGCGTTGCTGCGCATGGAGCGCGGAGTCGGCCTCAAGCCGAGCCCCGTCCCGCACCGACCCTTGAAGAAGCGGCGGGCCCGCACCGCCCCCGCCCCGGTGGTGCGCAGTACCTTCGCTCCGAAACGGCCCGCTGGCCCGGTCAGCGCCGACATCCCAGGACCACGGCAGAGACCGGTAGCTGAGCCGACGGGCGGGCAGCCCCGGCGCGAGGACGCCATCGAGGAGTACCGCGCTCACACCGCGCGACTCAAGAGCGCGGCAGCCGCTGTCCGCGGAGCACTCAGGAAGACGGCGCGCGAGCAGAAATCGTGCTCCTGGTCGAAGGTACGCAGCCAGCTCGGGTCAGCCGCACTCGCCGGGGTAAAACCGTGGCACCTGGCAGAGCTCCTCTACCTGGTCGACCAGGACACTGCCGCAGACGAGCCACTGCTGACCACGCTGCTCGCTGTCTACGATCCCGATCCCAGTGTTCTCTCGGCTTTCAGAGAGGCGGCATCCCGCCTGGACCTCGATCTGCCGGATGACCCGGACGACCTCCGAGATGTCCTCGAAGCCGATGCGCAGGTGCTACACGACGTGTGGTCGCGCCGGTAGTAGACCCGTCCCAGGCGGGGTACGACACCGCCCGAACCCGAACGTCCCGGCGTGGCAGTCTCTTGGCCTCTCGTCCATCTGACCGGCGCGGACGGTGCAAACGTGAGACAAGTCGAGCTGGGAGGTCCGCATGGCCACGCACGAGGCGGTGGAGCGCGCCAAGCGTTTCGAGGGGCTCGCTCTGGGTTGGGCCAAGAAGGCACAGGAGGGGCACCCTGGAGCGGTTGAGCTGGCGCAGACCTTCGGGTCGTTGGCGGCCGCTGCCCGGATGGAACACATGACTTGGCGTATGCGCGTGCTCGGTGAACAGCTTGAAGGCGTTCAGACCTCGATGGACAGTCTCCGCCGCAAGCTGCCCGATCGGTGACGCCCCCCGCCCGGCAGCCGATCAGCCGGTGCCGAAGCCGGGAACCGTCTCCGGTGCGCGGTCCAGGCGCAACCGGATGAGGCGCACGGGGTGACGCCACCGGCCCGATCGATAGCGGCGTCACCCTCGAATTCGCCAACAACGTCGGGCTGCACGCAGGTGAAGTTCAGCAGATCTCGGCTGCCCCACCCGGCAGCAAATCGGACACCATGCCAGGGGTGCTCGGCTCCTGCTGGGGCGAGCAGGCCGGCTAGTTCGGCCCGCAGTCGTGCCGGGAGCGGTGTGCTGCGGGCGACCAATCTCAGTTCTTCGTTCTGGTCCCAGCGGCCCAGCAGCACACCGGAAGGATGTGCCCGGCTGCCGGTGACGGCCCCGATGACCGCCTCCGCCGACTCGCGGGAGCGGACCTTGGTCCAGCCTCTCGCCGAGGGCTGGTATCTGCCGTTGCGGGCCTTGGCCACACAGCCTTCCACGCCTACTCGCCCCCAGGCCGGGTCCAGCCACGCTGCGGCTTCGACCACGTCGCCGGTGGCCGGGCACAGCGCCCACGGCGCTTCCAGCGCACGACGGACGAACAAGTCCTCAAGCAAGGTGCGCCGCTCGTAGAGCGGAACATCCAGGAGCTCACGGCCGCGGAGCTGGAGCACGTCGAAGAGAATCACCTCGGCCGGTGACTGCGTGGCCAGTTCACGAGCCCGGGACTTGGTGTGACGGGCTCGGGCCTGCAGGGCGGGAAAGTCGAGCCGGCCTTCGTTCTGGGCCACGAGTTCGCCGTCCAGAACCATGCCTTCGTCGCGGAGGGCGGCCGCGGCGTCAACGACTTCCGGGAAGGCCCGTGTGAGGGCCAGGCTGCCGCTGCGAGACTGGAGGAACACCCCGTCCGAGCCGGTGAAGATCAGGCAGCGGAAGCCGTCCACTTTTGCCTCATACTGCGTGCCGCCCGGCAACGCGTCCGGGCGGGGAAGGGTCTTCGCGGTGCGGGCCAGCATCGGGAGGAGCGGAGAGCTGAGCACCCTCCACCCATGCATCCCCCGTGCCGCCCCTGCTTGCCGACCCGCTACAGCAGCGGCATCAGTGATTCGGCTGCGTCACATGATTTACAGGCTGCGCTCCCCGGCCTTCTCAGCGTGGTGAGCGCGTCGTCCAGGTCCACCTCGTCCTCGACATGCTTGAGCGCCATGCGGGCAGCGACCAGGTCCTCTCCACCCAGGCTGGACCAGAACGGATGCGTACTCACCCGCATCGTGGACTCCAGCAAGCGAGCCTGTTGCTCGACGGCCTGCTCGCGCTGCTCCGGTGTGTACCCGGGCGGCGATCCACACGGATCGCGGGTTCCGGAGTTCCCCGAGCTGTTCGGCGAGAGGACGTCGGATGTGGGCGTCGTGAGATCGTCAACCGTCGCCTCAATGGCGTCACGGACTGGGGGAAAGGGACAGCTGTGGATGAGCGCTCCATCGCACGCGGTGTCAAGAAGGGGATCCGCGAGGCCCGACGCCAGCGTGAGCGGCCGTCCTTGAGGCAGTACAAGGGTTGGCGATTCCCTCTGGCACTGGTCCTGCGGTACCCGAAGGTGATCAGCTGTCTCGGCGTTGTGTTCTTAGTTCTACTGGCCAGGTCCGGGAAGTCGTGACCATCAGGGGCACGGTGATCGGGACCCGGATGCCGTCGAGGGCGCAAGACGCACGACTGCGGTAGGGCAGCAGCACGGTGATGGGGAGGGGCCCGTCGTCGGGCTCCGGCGGCATGGCGTTACGCCGGTTCGGCCCCGGCCGCCTCGACTCGCTTGAGCTCCATACGGGCAGCGACCAGGTCCTCGCCCCTCAGGCTGGACCAGTAAGGATGCGTACTCACTCGCACCGTGGCCTCCAGCAGGCGTGCGTGCAGCTCGGACACCTGCTCGCGCTGCTGCGGTGTGTAGCCGGGCGACGCCGGAAGAGGGTGGTTGCGCCGGTACCAGTGGTCCGGATTCTCTACGACACCCATTGGCTCTACCGAGCGGGCCAGCTCGCGTGTCAGAGCCTGGTGTTCGGCTCGGATCCGGTGGAGCTCGACCTGGGCATCGCGCAGGTCCGGAGGGAAGTCGTACGTCGCCACCCCGACAGCGTACTCCTGTTCGAATCTGCTTCCCGGGACGACACCCTGAACCCGGCGTCGAACCTCCTCCGAGTCGCCGAGGTGCTGGAGGAGTCACAGCCCGCCAACGTGTGAATCCCGCCCGCCGCGGGACCGGCGGGCACGAGGCCCTCAGAGAACTGTGACGGCCCGGCTGAGGACCTCGTGCAAGCATCCCCGTGAGAGGAGCGGAACCACCATCCATCGACGATGGGCTGCTGCCGAGCACCGACACCGGATTCCGGTCGGTCAGGGCAACGATCTCCCACGGCAGTGGGATCGGCTCCCCCGCTCGCGGGTGCCTCCGCCCAGAGGCGGGATAGCGGTCTGGACACCGAGTAGGGAGCTGGTCGGCTGGAGGGCCGAGGCGACGGGAGCCTCGCCGCGCCGAGCATCAGAACACAGAGCCTCTGCCTCCGGCTATCGCGGAGGAAGAGGTGTCGGCAAGCGGCGAGGGCTTGCCCGCGTGGGGTGACCAGGCAAAACACCCAAGATCACAAAAGGTGGGTTCACACCTCCGGTAGTACCTCCGGTACAGCTCTGGAGGCACCTCTGCAGCCCACTCTGCAGACACCTTTGGGTGCAACCCTCGCAGCGGAGTGTCCCGACAGCACGCGCCCAGTGGGCGGCGGCTCCACTCGCGCCGTCGGTGCGCGGGCCGCCCTCGCGCGGACGATCGGTCAGCCTGGTCACTGGTGGATCGAAAGGTGCGTACCGCGCTGGATGTTCCAGCGCGCCATGGCTCCGGCCTCGGCTTCCAGGACGTGGCGGGCGTGCCGGCGGGGTGCTCCGAGGCGGTTGGGCTTCAAGGTGTGGACGTCGACGACGCGCAGTTGTCTGTCGAGGTAGGCGACGTCGATGGTGAAGCGCATGCGCAGTGTGTGAACGCTGCTGGATGGGGTGATGAGGATGGCTCCGTCGATGCCGTCGCGGCCGAGCAGGCCGCGGGTGCGGGCCTTGGGGGACGAGGCGATTTCCAGGGTCACCTCGGTGTGGGCGGTCCGGAGACGGGCGGGGCCGTCGCGGAGTGGTGAGGTTGTCGGCATACGGAGTTCCTGGGCTTGTAGTTCAGTGGGCGATGGCAGGCCGGGGCAGCAGGTCGCGCAGGAGTTCTGCCGTGTCTTCGTCCATGTCGACGCCGCCGCCGAGTTGTTCGTTGATCTTCATGAGATTCGCGGCGGCTTTCCGCAGGGCCTCGATGTCGCCGGCGGCGTGGTGGGCGAGGAAGATCTGGCGGTGCAGCGTTTCGTTCTCCTCGCAAGCGAGGAGACCTTGGCGGGCCGCCAGGAGGGCGCCTGGGATGTCTCCGGCTTCGCGGAGCCGCGTGGACAGTTCGTAGGCGACGTGCGCGATCGCGGAGACCATCTCCTGGATGATTGGCTCGGCCCAGGCGTAGCGCACGGGGTTGATGCCCGCGAAGGGTCGGCCGCGGACCAGCGCGAGAGCACGACGCAAGGCGAGGTCACCGTCCTCTCCCCGGTCGGCAAGTCCCCTGCGGGCGTGTTTCTGAAAGCTGGTCCAGTCGCAGGTGATCTTGGGTCCGAGTCGGTAGCGGCTGTCGCCGGAGTCCGGGACGCGGGGCAAGTGGGGGGCGCCGTCTTCGTCCTTGGCGAGCCAGGACCGGGTTCGGGAGATGACCGAATTGCGCATCTCTTTCTTGACTTGGCGGCCAGGCCAAAGGGCGTCGTCGATCGCGTGGTGGTCGACGCCTGGGTTGAGGGCGAGATAGGCGACGAGTTCGACACCGATGTTCTTTCGGTTGGAGTCGAGCCTGCCGGTGGCGCCTTCGATCTGGACGCTGCCGAGAAGGAGTACCCGTGGTCCGCTTGACGGGGCCGGTTCCTCGATCGGAGGTGGTGTCGTGGAGGCCGGAGCTGGGACGGTCGCATGGACGGCCCGGGCTGGCGGCGCGCACGGGGCAGCGAGCACCGTGGGGTGGTTGGCGGGTTCGGGTCGCGGATTCTCCTGCGGGTCGTGGTTGATGACGCTGGGTCCGTTGTCTGTCTCGGCCACGTCCTCAGGTTCGGGTGGGTTGTTCTCCGGGTCCGTGGGCACGGCCGCCAGGTCGTGGTCGTCTTTCTGCGCTGGATGCGTGCTGCTGTCGTCGTCGAGGGATTCTTCTTCGAGGTCGGCGTACTCCGCGGGTAGACCGTCTTCGCCGGGTTCGTCCGCGGTGGCATCGTCGTCCGGGTCGGCGGTGACCCACTCGGGTGCGGGAACGTCTGTCTCGCTGGCGGCGAGGGTGAGCAGCTCGATGGCGTCGGCGAAGTGTTCGTCGGACAGGCCCTGGAGACGGATGGGGAGACGGGAGCCGGGGAGCACGATGGTGTCGTCCGGGCTTTGGCAGCTCAGTGTCCAGGCCCCCGCCTCCGGGCCGGCGGGGTTGGTGGTGATGACGGCGGCCGCTGTGGTGGGTTGTTGGGTGAGCGCGTCGAGGAGCCGGTCGGTGTCGGCTCCCTCGGGCAGGTTCTCGGCCAGGACAACGTGCGGGGTCCAGTCGCCTGCGGTGTCATCGCTCAGCCGCGCCTGGCGCAGTGAGGTGGCGCCGATTGTGGTGAGGGCGCGACGCTGGTCGGCTGTGTGAGCGGCCAGGTCGGTAGCTGCGTCGGCTACGACGGTTCGGGCGACGCGTTCGGGGGCGGCCGCTTCGAGGCCGGGTGTCGTATCGCCGAGTGCGGCTACTTCTAGGTGGCCGGGTACCGGGGTGTTGGCGAGCTCCACGGCGATGGCTTGCAGGACGTGGCGGGCGAAGTCTTCGTCTCCGGCCAGTTGGAGGATGCCGACGTGTTCGAGGTCGATGAGGACGAGGTGACCCTGTGCGTCCCAGCCGATCGAGACGAGTACGGGGTAGGGGGCGTCTGCGTCCTGCAGGGTTTCGTCGTCGGCCAGGTCGGGGTTGGTGGCTGAGCAGGTCCACAGGTCCTGGCGGCCGGCCGCGGATGCGAACGGCTTCATCGGGGCTGTGTCCTGGTCGAGGTGCAGTTCGACGCGGGACTCGTGCAGGACCACAGCTTCCACGACGGGAAGTTCGCGTCCGACCGCTGCCAGGTTGAGGGCGAGGGTGCGCAGCGCGGTGTCGAGCAGGTCGAAGCCCGTGGGGTGCTGGGCGGCGCGCAGTCCTTGTTCGGTCGCGGCTGCCCGGCCTTGTGGCATCGGGATGCGCCGGCCGGGGCGCAGGCGGCGCTGTTGGAGTCGGCGTCTTAGGGCGAGGGTGCCGATCAGGGCTGCGGCCAGCGCTCCGGCGCCCATCCACATGGCGGCCGGTGCGAGGGCCTGGTCGTTCTGTTCGTGGGTGGGCTGGACTTGGGCCGGGCGGGTGTTCTGGGCGCTGGGAGCAGGCGTGCGGGTGGTGGTGTCGGGGGCCGGGTTGGCTGTGCTGCTCGGGGCCGGGGCGGTGATGGTCGGGGGTGCCGGGTGCTGTGCAGGGCCCTGGCGGTCGTCGTGGTCGGTTTCCGGGGTCTTGCTGGTGGGGGTGTGCTGATGTGTGGTGGGGGGCGGGTTGTCCGTGCGGGCTTCGGGGGCGGGGCTTCCCTCTTCGGCCTGCTGCGGGATGTCGAGTTTCTGGCCCGGGTAGATGAGGTCCGGGTTGTCGAAGTGGCCTCCCCCGGGCTGGGCTTCTCCCTTGTTGGCGTCGTAGATGGCACGCCATTGGTTGGGGTCGCCGTGGCGGGCTGCGATGGACCAGAGGCTGTCTCCGGCATGGACGGTTTCCGCCTCTGGAGTCTTCTCGTCGCCTCCGGCGGCCGCAGCTGCGTGGGGGGTGGCGTCGGAGCCTGGTGTGGTGGTGGCCGCCGGGGCCTGGCTGGTGGCCGGCTTCGTGGAGCGGGCGTCCGCGGGAAGACTGACGACCGTGCCCAGCGGCAGGTACCCGTCGCCGGCGGCGAGTTCCGGGATGCCGGGGTTGAGGGCTGCGATGTCCTTCCATCGCTGCCCGTTGCCGAGGTACGTCTCGGCCAGGTCCCACGGCGACTCGGTGGGCGAGGTGACCGTGTGCTGGGGCCAGGCGCTCTGAGAACTCGGGGAACTCGTGCTGTTCCCACTGGGGGCTGTGGTCGGGCCCGGCTCGCTCACCGCGGTGTGGACGGTGGCGGCGGAGGCGGGTGAGACGACGGCGGCCGAGGCTGCGGTCGGCGCGAGCAGCACGACCGCGCCGACCAGGAACCCGGCGAAGGACTGCAGGCCGCCCAAGCCCTTGATCCGGGGGGCGGAGCGGCGGCGCAGCACGGCCACGAGTTCGACGAGGACGGAGAAGGTGAAGGCGGTCCAGGCGGCCCAGCCGAGGAGGGTGAGGACTACGAGGAAGGCGGTGCCGTCGTCCTGGCTCATCAGCAGGTCCCAGCCACCGGTGAGTTCGGTCGGCTGGTGTCCGACGGCAAGCAGCGCGTAGGGGACGCCGGCGACCAGGGCGAGCAGGAGGGCGAGTCCGGTCAGGGCGCGCAGCAGGACGCCGAGGGCGCGCAGGGGTCCGGGGGTGCGATGGGCCATGGTGCGGCTCAGCCTCCAGCAGCGGGTTGGGTTTGTAGATGGGCCTTGGCGGTACCGGTCACATCGAGCGTGCTCTTGCCGAGCAGGACGGCGAACTTGGTGCGGTAGGTGTCGTGGACAGTCACATTGAGGGTCTGCCCGCCGTCGGTGATCTCCACGTCTCCCTGGACGTTCGCGCCTGCGAGGTAGTCCTGGGCAGCCGCGCGGGCGGCGTCCGGGTCGATCGTGATGGCGGTGCCTTCGGTGGCCTGCGCCGGGTCGAGTTGCTGGCCGGCGGTGCGGGCGGCTTCCTGGGCCAGGGAGGTGCTGCGGTTTTCCGCGTTCAGGGCGCCGCCGCCGTCAACGAGGAGTCCCATGACCATGAGGATCGCCACGGACGTGATCGCGAAGAACAGCGACATGGAACCGCGGTCACCCCGGACGCGCAGTACGGTGCGGCGCCGGTCTACGAATCTGCGCACGGTGCGGGTCACTGGCGCCCCCGGTAGGTGTCGATGGGGCTGGTCCATGACGCTCGCAGGGTTTTCGAGCCGGGCAGTCCCGGCAGGCCGATGTCGGAGAGATCCGCAGTACAGGCGATGGTCGCGGTCACGGTGGCCGCGGTCCCGACGTCCAGACTGTAGCCGGATGTGTCTACGGTGACGCTGCTGGTCCGGCAGGTGATGCCCTCGCCGTCGAGGCTCTGTTCGGCCGCAGTCTGGGCCTGGGACTGTGCGGTGGAGGCGTCTCGTTCGAGGGAGGCGGCCCGGGCTGCGGCGCGGGCTGCGGAGTCGACGGCGCCGTTCGCGTCGACGACCCGGCCGAAGGCGACCATGAGGAGCAGTAGGGCGATGAGCGCCGGGGCGAGCACGGCTGTCTCGACCGCGTAGCTGCCCCGGTCCTGGCGCAGGGCCTGCGGGAGTCGTCTGCTGGGGCCGTTCATGGGTTTGTGAACCGTTCGATGGGGCCTTCGGCGTACTGGGTGACGTTCAGTTCGAGGCCGGGGACGAGGGTGGCAACGGTGCCGTGCACGGTGATGCGGATCTGCTGGGCGGTGCTGCCGGCGGGTGACACGCTCGCGCCCCGCACGCTGTTGCCGAACCGGGCGAGGAAGTCCTGTGCCTGGGCCACTCCGTCGCTGTCGGTGGCGCCGAAGGCCCGGCCGGCCTCGACGCCCTGGCGGGCGGCGGACTGGGCGACCTTGCGTGCGTGGTAGTAGAACCCGACCTGGATGGAGGTGAGGAGGAGGGCCAGGACGGCGATGGCCAGGATCGCGACTTCGACGCTCCCGAACCCGCGGTCGCCCTGCGGTCCCAGGGCGCCGGCCCGCCATGTGTTCAGCCGCTTCCTCACCCCGCCGCCCCTTCTTCTTGGTCTGTTGTCTCGACCGGTCGTGTTCATCCGCCGTTGATGATGCCGATCTTTTCCGCGAGCTTCGTTTTGATCGCGACGATGACCAGGCCGGCCGCAACGAGGAAGGCCCCGGCGATGAGGGCGACTTCCGTGCTGTTCTGTCCGGCGTCGCGGGCTGCTTTGAGCTGCTCGTAGCGCAGGCGCATCCACGCGGTGAGGACCTCGATGTCCATAGCTGCTTCTCTCCCTTTGGGGTCAGGTGCCGAGGATGGTGATCGTGATGGGGATCATCACGAAGACGAGCATGAGGATCACGCCGAAGGTGACGGGAAGAACCATCGCCGCTGACGCCGCGTTCGCCTGGGCTTTCTGGTCCGAGAGCAGCGCGATGCGCAGTTGGCGGGCCTGGGCCTGCAGGGTGGTGTAGACGGCGGCGCCGTCGCCGGCGAGCGCGAGGGTGTCGGCGGGGCGGGTCAGTTCGGGGATGTCGAGTTCGTCTCCGAGTTGCTTGAGGGCGTCCCAGACGGTGACTCCGGCCAGGTCAGCCTGGTGGAAGATCTGCCGCATCCGCACGAAGATCCATCCGTCGCCGACTTCCGCGGTCTGTATCAGGGCCTGCGCGGCCCCGGAGTTGGCGATGCGGGCGAGGGCGACGCGTTCGAGGTAGGAGGCGGCCGCGTGCCGTACGACCAGGCGCGCGGCGGCTGCCTCCCGGGCGATGTCTTTGCCGGGCCAGAACCACATCAGGGTTGCCAGGCCCAGAGATGCGATGAGCGGCATGGCGTAGGGCCACGGGGCGCCCGCCAGGGCGAGCATGGCCTGCATCAGCTGGGGGAAGAGCAGCCCGTACAGGGCGAACAGGACGCGTTTGCCGAGGTGTTCGGCGGGGCTCTTGCGCAGCAGCGCGAGGTCCTTGACGGGCAGGGTGATGCGGCCGCCGAACTCGCTGAGCAGCCGGGTGCCCACGCGCGAGGGCAGCGAGTCCGTTCCCGGCAGGGCTGCGGTGGACAGGGTTGTGGGGGCTTTGGTGGCGTCCAGGTGGTCCAGGGCGCTGGCCAGGTCTGCTTTCGCCGGCCAGGCGGCCCGGACGGCGAGGCCGATCAGGGCTCCGGAGGCGGCGGCTGGCAGGACGGCCTGCAGGGGGATCATCGCTGGCCTCCGATGGTGGTGAGGTAGGCGGGCAGCGGGTCCAGCAGGCGGGGGTCGGGCTTGGTGCGGGCGATGCGGCGCAGCCAGCTCAGGGTCCAGGCGAAGGCGGCGCCCAGGCCGGCGAGGACGATCTGTCCCAGCGGGGATTGGTACCAGCCCGACCAGGCGTTGTTGAGCATGCAGCCGATCACGATGACGCAGATCACGACGGACACCATGCGGGAGGATTTACGGACCTTGGCACGGTCGGCTTCGATGTCGCGGGCGTCGGCGGCTTGCTGATGGATGGTGACTGCGAGGGCTTCCAGGGCGTCGGAGAGCCCGGGTCCCTTGTAGACGGCGTGGGACTGGAAGAGCAGCACCACGTGGTCGGAGACCCCGTCGGCGAGTTCGTCGGCGAAGCGCGCGAAGGCGTCCTGCGCTTCCATCCCGGCGCCCAGGCGGTCGGCGAGGGCCCGTACGTTCTGGGCGATGGGTGCGGGTGCGTTCTTGGCGCTGGCGCGGATGGTCTGCGGGAGGCTGATGCCCGCGGTGTGTACGCCGGCCAGGTGGTTGAGCCACTGGGCGAGCGCTTCGAGGCGCTCGATGCGTACCGTCGCCGCGGTGCCGGGGTTCAGGGTGTAGGGCAGGCCGAGCACGGCGGCCCCGGCGAGGAGGCCGTGGACGGGCCAGCCGGTCCACGCCCACACCACGAGAGTGACCAGGCCGGCGGTGCCGAGGAGATATTTCCAGCGTTGCTGCCAGGCTTCGGGCAGTTCAGCCTTCGCGCGCTGGAGCCGGCCCGTCATCCGGGAGGCGGGCTTGATCGGATCGCGTACGCGGCCGCGCAGTTCCCGGACAGCGAGGACGATCCCCGTGACGGTGAGAACGGCGCAGCAGGCTGCGACCAGAGCGAGCTGGGATGTGGTCACCGTGGGCTCACCGTCTGCAGTGCGGGACCCCAGGCGCCGTGGGGGTTGTCCGTCAGCCACGGCCGGTGGAAGACGTTGGTGCGTTCCAGATCGGCGATGAAGGTCGGCATGTTCTTGTAGACGGCGCGTGCTTCCTGGCCGTGGGGGGCGAAGAGTTCCGTCGTTGTTGGTCTGCCGCCTTCGCCGACGACGTCGTGGACTTCGTAGATGTGGGAGACGAAGCGGTGCTTGCGGCCGCCGATCGCGGTTTCGTCCAGGTAGGTGAGGTACACGACGACGTCGATGGACGAAGCGATGAGGTGGTGGGCGGCTTCGGTGGCCATCCCGGCTTCGGTGCACAGCTGAACGAGGCGGCTGATGATCGCGTGGGGTCGCCGGACATGGAGGGTGCACATCGATCCGGAGCCGCCCGCGGACATGGCCTGCAGCATCGGGACGATCTCGGTGGAGCGGACCTCGCCGACGATCACCCTCGATGCGTTGTAACGCAAGGCTGTTGCGAACATGTCGGAGATGGTGACCTCGCCGGCAGCTTTATCGCCCAGGCGCTCACCGTTGGACTGGCGGGCCTCGAAGGCGAACGTGACCGGCCCCGGCTTGGGCCCTGGTTCGTCCAGGTAAAGCTCCCGGTCCGACTCCAGGGTGACGAGCCGCTCGGATGCCGGGATCTCCCGGCCCAGGGCCCGCAGCAACGATGTCTTTCCGGCACCCATGTCGCCGACGACCAGGACGTTCATCCGGGCGTGGACGCAGGCAGTCAGGAACCGCTCCAGGATCGGGTTGATGGAGCCCCACTGCGTCAGCTCGGCGATGCCGTGCTGACGGATGCGGTGCTTTCGGATGACGACCGAGGGCCGGCTGGTCAGCAGCGAGGACGTGACACGGGAGCCGTCGGGCATCCGGAACCCGACCATCGGGGTCGCCTGGGTCAGGCCGCGCTCACCGTGCCCGGACAGGCGGGCCATCCGGTTGACCCACGTGATGAGTTCCTCATGGGAGTCGGCGACGCGCTCAATGGTGCGCCGGGGTTTGTCGAAGTACTCGACGTGCGCGCGCAGCCCGTCGACCATGACGTCTTCGACACCGTCCTCGTCGAGGAGGGACTGCAGGCGCCCGCCCCGGTACATCGCGTTGAACACCGCGGTGCGGATCGTCGCTTCGTGCTCTTCGGTCAGGGGTGTGTTGCCCTGCGCGTACTTGGCGGACCAGTCGGCGACGGCGGTGGTGACCAGGGAGCGGGCCATGGCCCGGCGGTCGGCTTCCTCGAGGAGCTTGTCGGGGTCGCGGTCGCTGAGCTGCTGCGAGACGTCCGACTGCAGAGCTTCGATCACCTCCCAGCCCACGGGCAGTTCGCCCGGCAGGCCGGCCAGACGCGGTACCGCGGCCGGGCCCGCCTGGTCGGCCGGTGGCTGTTGGGCCGGGGCGGCGGCGGGATGGGTGGGTTCGGGGCGGCGCTGGCCGAGGCGTCCTGCGAGGAGCCCGGCGAGTTCTTCGCGGCCCATCGGTGGTGGATGCCCGTTGGTGCCGGGGCGCTGGTGGGTGTCAGCCACGGGGGCCGCCCGGCTGCTGCTGGCTGAGCCGCTGCAGCACACCGGCGAGCTGCGGGTTGGCCGGGCGCGGCGGGTACTCGCGCTGGATCTGACGGCGGGCGGCCGCAGCTTCGAACGCTTCCGTTGCGGTACGCGCATGCCGCAGCAATGGGCTCCTGCTGTAGCCGCGTGGGGGCCGGCCGCCCTGGGTGAGGTAGCCGGCCGTGTCCGGGTCGAAGGGCAGCGCGGCCAGTACAGGTGTCTTGAGCGCCTCGGCGACCTGGTGCGCCCGGTAGGCGCCGTCCTCGATCAGCAGCAGGCCCAGGGCGTCGTCACCGGTACCGCGTTCGCGCAGCTCGGTGCGGAGCGGGTCGATGAGGTGGCGGGCCAGCGTGAGGGACTGCTCGGTGCCGCGGACGACCAGCAGGACGAGATCGGCCTGGTGGAGGAGCGGGGTGGGAGTCAGTGTGGGGTGCAGGTGCCCGGATTCCAGGGCGAGGCGCCCGCCGTCGATGAACACGTCGTACCCGGCTTCGGCAGAGAGCACCTGCAGGACCTCCGCGAGGGCCGGCCAGGTACGGCTGAGGGCGGCCGCCTGGGCCGGATCGGTGAGGCCGGCAAGGAGTTTGCGGTGGCCCGCCTCGTCCATCGGCCACAGGTGGTTGGTGAAAGCGCTGGCGAGCGCGTCCGGTCCAGTCCGTTCGGCGGCCGCCAGATGGTAGAGGCCGAACCCGGCGCTGACCGCGTTCTGCAGGAACCCGGCACGGATCGTGCCGCCGCCCGGATCGCACTCGGCGAGCAGCGAGGCGCGCTTCGAGGCCAGGGACAGGGACAGGGCGGTGGTGGTGACGCCGGAGGACTTCGCGGAGACAAGAGCGGTGACCGTCATCGGCTGCTCCTCGGTTCGCGGACCAGCGAGATCCGGCCTACGGCGGCGCGGGTGGCCAGGAGCGGACCGTCGGTGTCCGCTACCGCGAGGTTGACGACCACCGTGCCGGACGCGTCCGGCCGGGACACCGACACGACCACCCCGTTGAGCGTCGACGGCGGCGTCTCACCGCTCTTGTCGCCGGTGGTGGTGTCGCCCTGGGCCGGGGTGGTCACTGCGAGGACCTTGTCACCGGGGGCGAGCGTTCCCGCCGGTGACTGGCCGCGCTTGACCTGCACACCGACCTGCTCTTTGTCATCCCCAAGCCCGGTCCCCGCGCCCAGCTGCGAGGAGGTCAGGAGTCCACCTTTGCGCAGGTCGACGGCCGGGCGCTTGCCGACGATACTGCTCCGCTGTCCGGCGGGGACCGGGGTCAGGGCGCCGTCGGCGGACACCTCGGCCACGACCAGGTCTCCATCGGTGATGGCCTGTCCTGCCGGCACGTCCCGGGCGATCGCGAGAACCTTCACGCGGTCGCTGGATGACGTGACGGCCGCGGCCGCGCCCAGCCCGCCGAGCACCGCGAGGACGATACACAGTGCAGCAACCGACCAGCGTCGCTCCCGCTTGACCGGAGGCGTGGTGGTGATGGGGATCTCGGGACGGCCGGGAGTCTGCGGGCGCGGCAGCGGAGGTGCGGCGACGGGGGGTTCCATGCGGCGAGGGGCCTTTCAAGTCTTTTCGTGAACGCTTAGTTGAGGACCTGGACCTCAACGACCGTGATGTCCACGGCGCTGTTCCTGACCTCGGTGAGCTGGCCGGTCTGGCCGCCGCCCTGCCAGTCGATCGACCAGGTCGAAGTGGCGGTGACGTGGAACTTCCCCGACGGCTGAGTCGAGGACGGTTCGCTGTAATGGTGGCCGCAGTCCGGGGAGGGGTTCTTGCCGTACTCGGCGCGGTAGGGGGTGCCGGCCGTGGTGCACGTGACGCTGGATCCGTCTCCGAGATTCCAGACGATCTTGGAGACCTTCGCGGTGGCCTTCACGGTCACCCCGCCGGCCGACGCGCTGGCGACGTTCGGGCCGTAGGTCTCGGCGCCTTTCGCTGTCCACATGTAGACCGGCATGCCCACTACGCCCTTGCCACCGGGCTTGGGTGTGATCCCGATTCTCGGGCCGAGCAGCGTCATTTTGTCGACGGCTTCCCGCGCGAGCTGCGCAGGGTCCACTGCTGCGGCCGCCGGAGGCTTGGCCATCCAAACGAAGCCCTGCAACTGGGTGTTGTTGGGATCGTCGGAAGTGCCGATGGGGCAGGTGCGCTGGTAGATCGCTCCGCTCCCGGGCTTGTGGCCCTTCCACGCGGGGTCGCTGGCCGGAGGCTGCGGCTGAGCCGTCTTGTAGTAACAGCCACCGGAGAACTGGCCGAGTTCAGGGTCGTTGCAGGGCATTTTGATTGTGCCGGTCTGCGGTCCGGGGTCGCCCACGGTGACGTAGCCAGGGCCTGCGTAGACGTCACAGGTTGGCTTCTTGCCCGGCTTCCGCGCTGCGGTCTTGCCGGTGCGGCCATGTTCCGGGGCGGCGGGCTTACTGTCCGAGCCGCCAACCCCGGCCCCGATACAGACGGACATGTCGCCGCAGTCCGTGGGTGGGGCAATGGTCGGCTTCGGGTGGGGGTTCGCCTCCGCGATCGGGGCACCGGCAAGCGTCAGTACGATCGCGAGCCCGACGGTGCCTGTGGCTTTCCTCAGCATGTGTGCTGCTTGTCGACTGCGTAGTCCACGACCATCCACCGATCGCCGATCGTGCGTACTGAGCCGGTCACCGTGTACCGGTGAACCTGATTGGGGCTGGTGACGTCCTTACCGCTGTCCTTCTTCACCGCAGTCCAGTCCGTGGTGATGAAGCACTCAGACACCATGGCCTTGTGGGGAGACTGTGCGAGATCGATAGCCGTCACCTTGGCGATGCTCTTCGGCTTGCCCTTGAAGACGACGCCGGCCTGCCGGTACTGGAAAAGCTCACCTTCGATCTTGGCGAGTGCCTTGTCCGAGGCGTAGGTATTGAGCTTCGTCCCGGAGTCTTTTCCCACCGCGTACGCCTTCGTCTGCTCCTGCCGCATGCCGGAATAGGCAGTCAGTACAGCCTTCCGTGCTTGGGCTTCCTTCGCGTCGACGGTCGGCGAGGGGGAGGCGCTGGTCGGCTTGTTTTCAGTGGGATCGCCACCGTCGGAACTGCAAGCGGACAGCGTTACGAGAGTGCATGCCGCGAGAAAGACGACTGCGGGCCGAACTCCCCGGTTGCGAACCCGACGTTCCGATCGTGCTGGCTGTGCCACTACGCCTCCCCGTACGTTCTCGGCGGCACCATGCTGACCTGCGGCGTGATGCGCTTGCTGGCTGCACCAGCAGCCACAGGTGACCGCCTGTTCCCCTACGTTACGCAAAGATCCCCCAACAACACAGCCCGTATTACCAGTTCACACCACACCTCGGGCCATAAACCGACACAATCCCGCACGGCGAGAACATCAGAGGCGATTCGTTTGCCGCCTGTCCCTTCTGACGGACCTCCGGGGTCGGAGCGTCCGGTGAATTCACGGAGTGGGATTGTCGATTCGTCGGCAGACGGGATTACACGCCCACAGTTCGGTCGGATCCTGCAGCAAGAGGTCCCCAGTACAGAACACTCCGAGGCTCCGGGTCGCATACAGCCGCGCCCCGCACAGAGCGCAAGCCAGTCCTTTGACCTGATCGATGTTCTGCTTCCCCAGATCCGGCCGGACACGGTCCTGATCGTTCGTGGTGGGCCGGGGGCCAAGGACAGTCCGCAACGCGTTGTGAAGAGCTTCCGTGCTGGTGCACAGACGGCCACGACGGGGCGAGACGAGCCAGTAGGGCCCGGGCGGGATCTCCTTGTCGTCGGCCGGCAGGACGACGTGGCTTGTCTCGCCGAGCGCCGTCGTCTGAGGAAGATTCCAGGATCGCGTGGTTCCGGGTGGAACGAGGAAATACACCCGGCGATTTCCGGGATCCATCACGATCGCGCCCTCCTGCCCGACGAGATGGTTCAGGGCCTGCAGTCCGATGAAGCGCGGGACGCGCACGGCGTCCCACCGCTGTCCAGCTGCCGCGATCAGTGTTCCGTTGTGGCCGGGGATCCCGGCTGCCGTTGGGCTCATGCGCATGCTTCCCGTGATCGGTCTCCAGAGGTGTGGGGACCGTACGGGCAGAGGATCTCTTCAACCCGGACTGAGAGACCGGGTGTGCTCGCAGGCCGGGCTCGTCAGAGCAGACTGAGCCGCTCGGCCAGAGCCGTCGCCTGTTTGCGGTAGGTGGGCCGGGAGCGCTGCACCAGAGAGATGACGAGCTCCCGAGCGAGAGGACTGCGCTGGAGATCCTCGGGCGCGAGCACTTCGAGCTCCAGGAGGTGAACGAGGACGGCGGCGTCCTCCCTGCGCAGTGCGTAGCAGCGGGCTACCTCCAGGCCGAAGGTCATGCGCCGCTCGCGGGAGGGGAGCTGGTCGGTGTCGACCTTGTCGGCCAGACGCAGCCCTTCGACCGCATTGCCGTCGAGCATCTCTACGGAGACCGCGTGAAGTTCGGCATTCACGGGGCCGAAGACGGTCCACATGGTGTTCCCCTCCCCCGCTTGCTTCGCGAGCGGGGCGACACGGTTGGCCAGCCTGTCCCGGGCCGCCCAGGCGCGGCGGGTGCGGGCTTCTGCCACCACCGCCACCAGCTCCAGCGCGCCCTGGACGGCGACCGCCTCCGGGCCCTGCAGTTCGCGCTGAAGCGCCTCGGCTGCCCGGAGGGCGGTGTCGCGTGCGGCGTGTTCGTCTCCTGGCTGGGAGAGCAGCACGTGGCCGAGGTTCCACTGGGCCGCGGCGATCCGCAGCGGGTCGTCCGCGTCCTCGGCCGCGCGGAGCGCCCGGTCGGCGACCATCAGCGCCAGGTCGAGGCGCCCGGCCCGGCGGCAGTACGAGCGCAGCAGTCCGTACAGGTCGGCGGAGATGCGCAGCAGTACGCGGCGCTCGCCGCTCTCGGTTGTATGCCGGCTGGCTCGTACGGCGGTCTCCACGTCTGTGATCAGGTCCGGCAGTAGAAGTTCGGCGTCGGTGAACCGGGTGGGTGATGTCTGCCAGATACGCCAGATGTTCTCCACCCGCTCGCGCAGTGTCACCGCGGTGGTGGGCGCGGGGCCGGCGCTGGGTTGTTGGCCCAGGAGCGCGCGCACCACGTCAGCCCCTGGCGTCGCGGGCGCGAGTGGGACGTCCTCGACGGGGTCGCCCAGCAGCGCCCCTGCGGTCACTCCGAATTGCACGGCGAGCCTTGCGAGCACCTCGGACGAGGGGGTCTTCCGGCCCCGCTCCACCTGCGAGAGGTAGTCCTCGGTGATGCCGCACAAGCCGGCGACGACCGCCTGCGTGCGACCCTGCCGGAGACGGTGATGGCGGATGCGCTCGCCGATAGGAAGCGTGGGCAAGCTCATGTTCGGACCTCACTCCTGCCTGGCGTACGTCCAGCGTATGCGCCGGTAGCAGGCGGGCAGTTGGAAGTACACCAACGTGTGACACGGTGATGCCCGGTGGGCAATGGCAGGTAATCGGAGGCGGCAGAGTGAAGTTGGTTCTGTGGGACATCGACCACACGCTCATCGCCACACGTGGCGTCGGCCGGGAGATCTTCGCCGAGGGCTTCGAGCAGGTCACTGGAGTGCCGATGCGGGAGCAGGCCGCTGTCGACGGGATGACCGAGCCCGTCATCTTCCGTGAGACGGCGAGGCTTCACGGCATTGACAGCGATCGCCGGATGTTCGAGAGGTTCGCGCGCTGCTCTGCTGAGCTGCACCGAGCCCGGGCCGGGGAACTGCGGGAGCGCGGCCACGCTCTACCTGGCGCCGCGGCCACCCTGGATACGGTGTCCGGCTTGAGCGGGGTCGTACAGACGGTGGTCACCGGCAACATCCGTACGGCCGCCGAGGTGAAGCTCGCCGCCTTCGGCCTGGATACGCACATCCGCTTCGAGCTGGGCGGGTACGGCGAGGATCACGATGAGCGGGCGGAACTGGTACGCAAGGCCATGGAACATGCTGGTCAGGGCCACTCCGATATCACGGCAGATGATGTCCTTTTGATCGGCGACACGCCTGCTGACGTCGCTGCCGGTCGTGACAACGGCGTGAGAGTGCTGGGTGTGGCCTCTGGGCGCAGCTCGGAGCAGGATTTGTGGGCGGCCGGTGCAACGGCGGTAGCACGGGACCTGACGGATCGCCGGGTACTCATGGACCTGATCAACGCAGCCCCGCACTGACCTGCGAGACGATTCGCCCGGCCGGGCCCCCGCCCCTGGTGCCCGGGCCCCTTCGCCTGGCCCGTCACTGAGCCTGAGCCGAAAGAACGTGTTCGGCTTCCCAGTTCTCCAGTTCGGCGCGCAGCACGGCGCAGGCGCGCTCTGCTTCCTGCTGGTCGCGTAGGTACACCAGCCATCCGCGGTCGTCCTCCGGTGCGGCACGGCCGGCGGGACTGGGCAGCCCCCTCGCGCGGGCCTGGTAGACGTCGCGCGCGGACACGTCCTCGCCCCAGGACTGAGTTGGCAGTGCCTGGGCGAATGCCCGTTCGCTCTCGCGGATCATCGGTTGGTAGTCCACGCGCTGCGGGGCCCTCGCTTGGGTGTTCGCGCGTACTTGGGCCTGTCGGCGGCGTAGGCCGGGCCGGATCTCATTGAGGTAGCGATGCCAGACCGGGGCGCTCTGTTCTTGTCGGCGGCGGAGCATGGCTCGGTGGCGGAGGCCGGTGTCGTCGACCTGGTCGTCCCGCACGGCTGGTGTGGCAGGGCCGGGCAGGCCGGCGTGCTGCTGGCGGCGCTGGAGCTCGTGGCGTACGTATGCTGCCGGATCGCGGAGATGGCCTGGTACACCCCAGGTCAGAAGCTCGGCGGCCAGTGACTGAACGGTCCAGCCGCTGGTCGTCAGCGGGCGCAGGACGTAGCCGAGTCGGCGGGCGCAGCCGCGGTTCAGCCACCACACCTCTCGCTGCAGTTGCTCGGCGAGAGCGATCCCGCGGGCGCATTCGGCCGTGGAGACGCTGGGGTGGATGGAGGACGGGAGGGAGGGCTTCTGCGGGTTCCTCGCGCGCTTGCGCGGGGTGTATTTCTTACCTCCCACTACCTGCATCTGACGGTGGTCCTGTGGGACCACCAAAGAAGGGGTGCACGAAGCGCTCCTGGCCTGGGCCTTCGTAGCAACTCGGCGGGCCGTGTCGATAGCGTGTGCCCGGCCCTGCTCGGTGACTCCGATGGGCCGGGCTGTGTAGCCGGTGCCGTCGATCCTGCGGCCCTCTGCGTCGTCCCAGACGTAGGGTGCGACTGCGGCGAAGATGGTGGCCGTGCGGCGGTACCCGTGTGCGGCTGTCCAGGCTGCACCGTGGCGTGTCCGTAGCGCGTTGGTCTTCGATCCGTGTTCCACGTAGGCGAGAAGGCCGAGCTCGCGCAGGTACTTCGCGTGGGCGAGAACCGTGCGCCGGCAGAGGCCGAGTTGCCGTGCGGTCGCCTCGACGCTGAACGGGAGGTGCCCGTCTCTACTCCGCTCCATGCGGGCCGCGAAGACCTCCGCGAGGCGCAGCGTCGTGCGGCCGGCCTTCGGATGGATACCCCGGCCGATCATGAACCGTGCGGCGGCTCGGAAGTCGCCGGCGCGGCGCAGTTGGCGGGAGGCGGTCGTGCCCATCTCGTGTTCGGAATCATCACGCACGAGAGTGAAGGCCGGGCCCGGAGCCGGCCGGGGCCGGGCCCGGCGGTCAGGTGTCACGTCGTTCAGGGGGCCTTGCCGGCCGCCCCTCCCCCTTCGGGGAGGGGCGCAGGGAGTCTGCTGGATGGCCGGTGGTGTGCGCTCACGATGCAAGGTGGTGGTCCCGGGTGGCCGCGTTCTCGGCGGCCCGGGTTGTGGGGACTTTTGCCGTGCGGGATTGACGGGGGTGGATGAGGAGGTCGTCGATCGTGCCTAGATCGTCGGTCTGGTTCTGCCAGCCTTCGAGGAGGTGGTGGATGATCTGACGGGCTGTCATCCGGTATTCCTCGAGGCACTTCTCGCTCTGGGAGAGCGCTCCGAGGGGGCGGGTATGGCAGTACACGGCAAGCATTTCGCCGATGAGCGGGGAGAACGGGCGTGTGAGGGCGCCGAGATCGTCGCAGGCGCGGTAGTCGACCGGGGCCGGTGCGGCCGGGGGCGGCGGTGACTTCCTGAAGCGGCTGAACAGCATGAGGTGGTCGTCCTTCCAGAAGGGGGCGGTCAGGCGGCGATGGGCTGCAGGCGCAGCCATGCGTCGCTGAGGTCGGGGCTGCCCAACACGGGCGTGAAGACGGGGGCGAACGGGCCCCGGTCGCGGAGCTGGTCCAGGGTGGTCACACCAGCCCGCACCGCGGTAGTGGCGAGCATCGGGTCGCTGGCGGCGAGGCTGCGAAGGTCGGCGATCCTGCGGTCCAGCCGGGCTTCGGACGCGCCGGTGAGGACCAGGAGCAGTCGGGGGAAGACCGCGTAGCGGCTGCGCCAGGCGGGTGCCGAAGCGGGCCGGCGTACGGGGCGAGCGCCGCGGGGGACGGAGGGCTGGGGGGTGAACTCGTGGTAGGCGGCGTATGCGTGGAGCTTCTGCGCGAGTCGGGCGATCGTCATCTGGGTGCGGTCGACCTCGATGAAGAAGGTCAGCAGGGTGCGCTGCCTGGCTTGGGTGTCGGTGTGGACGTAGCTGAGGACGGCGTCGGGGATGAGGCAGAGGTCTTCACCGGGGCGGCTGTCGTCGCGGTAGTGGTGCGCGGTCTCGGGGGACCAGTCGAGGGGGCCGCATTCGTGGCCGAGGCGTCGGGCCCAGTCGACGAAGGCGAGGCCGGATTCGACGGTGGCCAGGGTGTGTTCCTGCAGGGGGCCCAGCGCTGCTTCGGGGCTCATCCGGTAGGGGCGCTGGGGCAGCAGGCCGACCGCCTCGACGGCCCGGGCGCCCTGGTCCGTGAGCCACCACAGCAGTTCGGTCTGCCCGGTCAGGCGTCTGCCGACCGTGTCGGCCATACCGGCTGCCCGCAGGGTGTGGAGTTGGCGGCGCAGGAACTCGGCGCGGGTGTGGTGGGGGGTGATGAGCTGGTGCATCTGCCGGGTGGAGACCAGGCGGTGCTGGTAGAGGACCTGCATGGCCTGCTGGGCGATCTGTCCGAGCCCGGTGGGGCCGGTGTGCGGGTACGGCATGACGTTCTCCGGTGCTAGTCGAGGAGGGTGGTCGGGTCCCCAGCACGGCCGGGCTGGGATCCGGTGAAGTGGGCGAGGATGTTCGCGTCGAGGTCTTCGAGCTCGTCGAGGATCTCGGCGAGGGGCCGGCGGCTCATGCTGGCGTCGATCGCGGCATCGAGTGCGGGGATCCCGCCCGGGTTGTTGTAGTGGGCGAAGATCTCTTCGACGGGCAGGCCCCGTACCCGGAACGGTGTGCTCGGGGCGCCGTCCAGGTTGATCGACACCACGTAGTGGTACTTGGGCAGTTCGGTGATGGTCTGGGCGCTGACCTGCCCGTTCCAGCGGCGGGCCACGAACGTGGCTTCGTCGAAGTCGGCGGCGCAGGTCGACAGCATGGACTGGTTCTGCAGCAGCGCCTGGCGGGTGATCGCGGAGAGCCGCAAAGCCATCTGTGTCATGCCGATGAACCGGACCTCGTATTTGCGCAGCTGCTCGGCGATCGCGGCGAGGAAGCCCTTGGAGGAGGAGTCCAGGGCGGTGAGTTCGTCTCCCCAGGCCCAGAAGGTGCGCCGTTGGTGGCGGTGGGTGTCCTGGCGGGAGAGGCCGGCGCGGTGCAGGTCGTGGATGAGCAGGCAGGAGACGAGGTCGTCGGATTCCGAGCCGCTGGGGCACACGAACACGACCCGGCCGGTGTCCATGGCGGTGCGCACGTCGTAGCCGGAGCGCGGGGAGCCGAAGAACGCCTGCAGGGCCGGGGAGGTGTCGAGGCGGTCAATGGCGTACGTGACGGTGGGCACCGAGTCCGACGCAAGCTTGGGAAAGGTCTTGGTCCAGTAGTTCTGCACCCGCCGGGGCAGTTGTGGCAGCAGCGCCTCGCGCCAGTCCTCGTCGGTCAGCCAGGACCGCACCTGGAACAGCGTGCACTGCAGATCCGGCCTTCCGGCCTGCACTGCCTTCATGTTGAGCAGAGCCAGCGCCTGGGCTGAGCGGGCGAGGATCGTCCGGGCCCGGGGGGCGTGGTCGCCCCAGTTCTGGGCGGCTGCGATGCCCTCGGTGACCGCGCGCACGATCTTCTGGATGTCGGATGCCTTGCGCCGCTCCATGGACAGCAGATTCCAGGAGACGACCAGTTGATCCGGCTCGGCGGCGGCCAGATCGATCTCCCATACCCGGGACTGGATGTGCGGGTGAGCCAGGTACGGCTTCGCCCTCGCCCATGCCTCACCGTGCGGGTCCAGGAACCAGGTGCCGTACCCGTTGTGAGCGAGCGCGATGGCCTGGACGAGAGCGGCCTCTGTCTTGCCGTGCCCGCTCTTGCCGAGCGACAGCCCGAAGAGCAGGTCCTTCACACGGGCGGCGCCGATACGTTCCCGGCCGTCCGGGTAGGTCACAGCGCCGAGGGGCACCAGGTCGGACTGGCCGGTGTAGACGGGGAGCTTTGCTGGTGCGGGCGGGACGAGACCGCCGGAGCGTACGACGCTGAAGGCGTTGCACTTACAGGTCGGCGGCTTCAGGAAGCCGGCCAGCTCCGGGACCGTCAGCCACTGCCGCTTGCGCGGACGGAACTCGCCCCTCGCGAACCGCCGGTCGAAGGACGCAATGGCCCGGCGCGTACGCGGCTTACGGGGCTTGAAGTAGTTCTCCCCCGAGGTGATCGCGAAGGCCGCGAGCAGCTGATGCATACGTTCCAAGGCGGCCTGCGGGTGCGCGGCCTCGGTACGCAGCAAGACCTGCACGGCGAAGACGACACCCGCCCCCGGGCTGAACTTTCCCATGCCGTCACGGACATCCGTCATCCGTGGCAGACGCCCGGCACGCGATCCCGCAGAGGTCTTGCCCCCGTTCAAGCCGGCCGCGACGGACTCCAGCAGCCCTCCCCCACTGAGACCTCCGGTGAGCTTCTCGCCGTACGCGGAGGGGCCACGCCTTTTCGAGCGGGCCAGCAGCCGACGGCGACGGCGGGTGAGCTCACCTTCCCTGACCGGGATCAAGTCGAGAGCCACGTCCGCGCGCTGGCCGGCCCCGGTGCGCACGGTGGCCATCGCAGCTGCCAGCTGTTGCAGTGGGTCAGGGTTCAGACCCAGTGGAGCGAGGGGCTTCTGGTCGGGCATCCCCAGCACCAGCTCGGCGCGCTCGACGTACCGCGTGCCGGTAGAGGACGGGGCCTCTTCGCTGCTGGAGGGCTTGGCGAGACTGACAGTCGCGCTCACTTCTCCCCCTCCCTCTGGACGGGAGGAGTGAAGCGGACCGGTTCAATGTGCTGGTCGGCGCGGGCGGCGCGGACTTCCACTTCGGCGAACCCCGGCATGGCCAGTACAGCCCCGGCCCTGGCGGGCCCCTCGACGTAGCAGCGTATGTGACCCTCTTCAGCGCTGTAGCGCAGGCGGACACCAGCGCCGCGGGCAGGCGTCTTCGCCACGGAGTAGCGCGCCCGGCTCAACTGGTGGGCGTAGCGCCCGACTTCACCTTCGCTCGGGTCGAAGGTGCTGGTGGGGATGAGCTCCACCGTGACTCGGCCGAGGAGAGTCTCCTCGACTCGCCGGGCGCGCTGCCATTGCGTCCAGCCCCAGGCTGCGCCGCCCAGGAGCACCACGAGTGCGAGGTACGGGGCTGACATGGCGATCCAGTGCGCGATGTCGAGCAGATGGCCCGGATTCGGGAGGGGGGTGTTCATGCCGACCGCCGGTCAGAGAAGCGGCAGGCTGTGGCGTCGTTCACGATGGCCTCCTGGGTGGTGAGGAAAATGCCCTTCACCCTGACCAAGTCCGGTCCGGAGGCTCATCCAGACATCACCCGCGAGGCTTTACCACTGCTTTACTCTTCTCGACCGCGCGACCGACGTTGGGCTCGTTGAGCAGACGTGAACGACGAGAAGGCAGAGTCATCAACGCCCTGGGCGCTGGCCGAAGAAGTACTCCTGGCTGAGTTCCAACGACAGGTGACGGCAGACCCGCAGCTGGCACTGGAGACCGTGAATCGGCTCGTGCTGAAAATGCACTCGGCATCATGCGAGGCCACCGACGCGGCGCGGATGACAGGCACGGGCTGGCATGAGATCGGGCGCGCACACGCTGCGCTGGAGGGCGCAGGCATTCTCCTCCGGCAGGCGGCGGCGCTGTTCCTGGGCGGGCCTGCCGCTGATCGTGCCGCTGAATGGGAGATGCTCACTCAAGCCCTCGGCGAGGAGACGTGCGAGGGAGATGACGAGGCTCAGCTCCCCGAAGACGGATGCAGCACGCCTGTTGGTGAGGACATCTGGTCGGCGGCCGTAGGGCGGTTCCGGAGGAACACACGGTTCTCGCTGCCCTCCCAGTAAGCGCCTTGTTCGCCAGCCCAGTCGACCGAGTTCGATGAAACGGACGCGGCTCGGCTCGTTGAGACGGGACAGACACCATCGAGCTCTACGCCGCCCATGGCCGCGAAGCACATCGGCCGCTCACCTGATCTCACGTCACAGGTACGGTCACTACCGCGTTTTCTTCGCATATCGGAAGAAAAACGACGGACAGAATGGGGGCTCAGACGGGCGATCTCCGGCCCCCTGGTGTGATTGGACCTTGCGGACTCGTAGAGGCTGGCACGCGGGCTCTCAACGATTCTTCCCACTGCGACGAGCCTGTTCTGAGGCGAATCACAGGACCCGGCGGATGTCCCAGTCGAACTGCGTCCAGTATCCCGTGGTGACGGCGACCTGCTCGATTGGCTTTGACGGGTTGGGGGCGTCGATCATCTGGCCGCCTCCGACATAAAGTCCGACGTGTCCCCAGGCGCCGTCGTTGTTGAAGACGATGAGGTCGCCGGGCTGCAACTGGCTGCGGTTGGAGACTTTGGTTCCGACCGTGCGCTGGGTCTGTGAGGTGCGGGGCAGGGTGATGCCGGCGCCTTGGTGGAAGGCGTAGAGCATGAGGCCGGAGCAGTCGAAGCCGCCTTTGGTGGGGCCGTTGATGTCGCCGCCGCCCCAGACGTACTTGCCGCCGAGCTGGGCGCGGGCAGCCTCGATGACAGCACCGGCACGCCCGCCGACAGCGGTGTCGCTGGAGGAAGCGCCCGTCTGGTCGTACGTACGGATCCAACCGGTGACGTCATTGACGTAGGTCTGGGAGTGGTTGTAGCGCAAGATCGCCTTGTCGAGCTGATCTTGTTTGCTGAGGTCGACGGCCCCGGTGCCGCACAGGTAGACGGCGGTGCCCAGGGCTGCGTCGAAGGCGTTGTGCGGGTCTTTGACGCCGTCGCCGTTCCCGTCCTGCCAGCTGCTCCCGTTCCAGGTGCCGGGCAGGAACTGCATCGGTCCCACGGCCCGGTCGAACTGGGGGTCTCCGTCCAGGCGCCCGCCGTCGGTGTCGGAGATCGCGCTGGTGTTTCCGCCGACGCCGCTGCCGTCGAGGCGGGGGCCGAGGATGTGCGGGGTGATGGCTCCGTCGGCTGCGATGTGGCGGCCGGCGGCGTGGTTGGACTCGATCTTCCCTATGCCGGCGACGATGGACCACCGCATCCCCTTGCACTGGGGCCGGAGCCGGGTGACGGACTGGGCAGCCTTTCCGTACGCGTCGAGCATCACCGGGTTGATGCCGTCGACCTGTGCCGGAGTGGCCCACCCGGCGGCGTCTGCGCCGGTGTCGTCTTCGTGGTCGGCAGCACCGCCGGCGACAGCGGCCACGAACAGGATGATCACTGCGAGGAGCAGCACTCCAGGGCACAGCAGGGCGCCGACGAGCAGAGCTGCTCTCTTTCCGTTCACGGTCGGCCCCCTCGGCGGGGCGCGGGCCGTGCCCGCGGTGGACGAACGGCAGGCGCCGCCGGCGGAGTTGGCTGGTGCGGCGATGTTGCTGCCTGGCGGGTTCGGATGCGGTGCAGGCGCTGCTGCAGCGCGGCCTGAGCCGTACTGGCAGGGGGTTGCGGAACCCGCGCCGGAACGGGCCGGCGCCGCGCGGGCGGAACGGGAGCCGGGGCAGGGGCAGGGGCGGGGAACGGGGGGTGCGCAGGAACACCTGCTGCCGGAACAGTGGATCGACGCGAGGCAGGCGGGGGCAGCGGTCGGTGGCGTGGGATGTAGGGGCCTTGCTGGCTGCGGCCGGTGACGAGGCGGCCGAGGGAGCGCAGGTTGTGGGTGTACTCGCCGGTGAAGTTCTGCGCGGGATGTACGTATCGCTGCTGGATGTCGGTCAGCCGCTGCTGAAGCTGCTGGACTCCGCCACTCACAGCGCTGGACGCCTGCGCCGGCAGCTGCCGTGCAGCCGAACCCACCAGCCGTGCGGCCCGCGGCCCGTACACCGGCAGCCCCACTGTGGACTTCAGCCCGACCTTCCCCAGCGCAACACCGCCTCTGAGCGCGGAGCCTGTGGTGCTGGCGGCGGCCTTCACCGTGCCGCCGATGGCGCGGCCGCCACTGCGGCTGAGCCGGGCGGCCAGAGCGGCACTGCCGCGTACCCCGCCCGTGGTTCCCATGGCGGCGGCACCGGTGCCGCCGGTCGCTGCCATCGCACCGAGCATCAGCGCGCCGACCGCGAGCCTGCGGCCGAGGTGGCCCTTTGGGCTCTGCTGCCCGAGGTCTGCCGGCGCTGCTCCGCCGAGGGGGCTGGAGCCGATCCGGGCGCGAGCGCGCATGGCCATCTTCTTGGTGGTGGCGGTGAGGCGTTTGCGGAAGATGAAGCCGCCGATGCACAGGATGTCGATGACGATGAACCGCACGGTGAGCCCGCCGGGCAGGTCTTTCTCCGGGGTGTTGAGGATCGCTTTGATGACGAGGATCAGCACGGCGAGGGAGACGACGGACAGGACCATCAGGGCGAGGGATTTGAGGACGGAGGCGCCTCTGGCCCAGAGCCAGGCCCGTCCCGGCCCGGGCAGCACCCCGACGGTGAAGGCGACCCGGGCGATCATCGCTTCGAAAGCGATCCACACCTGCGACATCAGGAACGCGCCGGCCACGATGACGATGAACAGGCAGACCAGGAACGCGGCGAAGGTCATGAAGGCCGCGCCGCCGACCTTGTCCACGGACGCCTTCTTCAGCGCCCCGGTATCGCCTTTGACGCAGGTCTTCTCGAAGTCTTTTACGGGGCCGTCGCCCTGGACCAGGTCGCGCAGGCTGTCGGGGAGCGTGCTGCTGGCGTCGGGGATGAGCGAGCCGATCCAGGGCAGTTTCTTCAGCTGGTCGGTCGACTTGGAGTTCACCGCGTCGTCGACCTGGGCGTCCAGGACGGCCTGCCGGATGCGTGAGTCGCGGAAGCTCTTCGCGCATTTCCCGTCGAAGGTCTGCCCGTAGGAGAGCAGCATCGCCGGGCGTACGACGAACGCGTCGACCAGCTCGTCGGTGATCGGGCGTGCCAGACGGGCAGCGCTGACGGTTTCCCAGCCGCTCATCGTGGCCGGGCCTTTGGGGGTTTCCTCGTTCTGCAGGACCAGGGCGGCCACCTCGGTGGCCAGCTGCCGTGTCGTGCCGACGGCGCCGCTCTGTTCGGAGAGCAGCATCGTCGGCGGGGCGGCGAACGTGGTGAGGGCGAGCGCGGAGATCACCAGGGCGGCGGCTGTCTCACCCCAGCCGCGGACCCGGTTGCCGAACATGAAATGCCAGGCGGCAACGGTCCCGGCGTAGGTCAGGAACAAGCTGGGGAGGCCGAGCTGGACCATGACGTTGGAGTAGAGGGACGTGGAGACCGCGAGGGCCGGCTTGAGGAGGAGGCCGGCCAGCTTGAACGACAGGGACCAGGCGATGAGGAAGCAGGCGAAACTGACCAGCCACTTCGAGGCGAGGAAAAGATTTTCGACGAGGAACGAATCGATGTGCAGGTCCCAGTCCTTCCAGCTGCCGGTATCGGAGAACACCCGGTAGGAGGAGACGGGGTTGCCATCCCTGTCGGTGACCTCGAACGCGGACAGGACTCCGCCGTTGCGCCGGTCCTTCTTGTACTGCGCAACACGCTTGTCGAACTGGGAGAGCCGCTCCTTCTCCGTCTCCCCCTTGCTCGGCTTACTCGGGGTGCTTGTCGGCGGCGCCGGTGTAGCTGGTGCAGTCGTGCCGCTCGGGGAGGGCGACGCGGGCGGGAGGAGATTGGCCGGCCCGGCCGGCGTCAGTCCGGGAGTCGGGCCCGGGACAGGGGATGTGTCGTCTGCCCCGGCCGACCCTGCGAGCAGTAGCGACGTGATGAGGGCGAGCAGCAGCATGACCACTGCGGCGAGCACGGCCCGCCCGGGGTGCACTACCCACCAGGCTCCGGCCCTGACATCTTGTGCCTGGCCTATGCGCGGCCGCTGTCCCGCTGTGTACCCGCTCATGCGGCGAGGACGGGCTGGGAGTGGATGTTCTCGGCTGCCTGAGGGTCGGCGGGAATGAGGACCTGCATGGTGCCGATACGGCCCATCAGGTCCCGGTGCAGGCACTCCCCTGCGCGTGCCGCCTGTTCCTCGTCCGACAAGTTGATCGGTGAGAGGCCGCTGGTGACCAGGGCGAGGAGGTCCTCGTCCTGCGGGTCGCAGCCCAGGAACTCCAAGCCGCGCCGCGCGAGGGCGGCATCCTGGTGGCGGAACAAAAATTTGCGGGGGATGAGCCCCAGGAGGATCCGGCCGAGTTCGCTGCTCGCGGGCCCGATGTCGTCGGGGTCGTGGGAGCCGACCAGGGCGCCGGTGTTGTGCTTGCGGCCGTCGCGGACGATCTCAACCAGGAGCTCCAGACCTTCCGGACTCGAGGTCAGCCACCAGCACTCGTCCCACACCACGGCGACGAACTCTTCCGGCCGGGCGTAAGCGATCTTCCGGCACAGGGCGGCGATCAGGTACATCGCGGCCCGCCCGAACGTCTTTTCCCACTCCATGCGGTCGAGCCGGCCGCCGTCCATCTCCCGTTTCTTGGGCAGGGCGAGCGAGGCCACGGAGAAGACCACTGTGTCGGCGTCAGAGTCACGCACCACGGGGAGCGATTCGTCGAACAGGGCCCGGGAGAGGTCCTTGCGCTGGACCGCTTTCAGGCGCCGGGACACGGTCAGCGAGTGCGGGTCCTCAGCGCCCCGGGTGGCGAGCTCCTCGGCCAGGCGCCGCAGGGAGGGCGCTTCCTCGGAAAGGACCGACTCGATCGCCTCGGACAACGCGATCCCCTCGTCGTCCATCGGCGACATACCCAGCAGCAACGTCAGGAAGGACTCGGTGAACCGCTGCGCCTCAGCTTTCTTGGTGAAGATCCGCAGCGGGTCCAGCGACACCGAGGCGGTGTTGTCGATGGTGATGACTTGCGTTTCGCCGGGGCAGGAGCGCGCGAAGCGCACCCATTCCTGCTGGGGCGTACGATCCACGATCACCGCACGCCCCCGGCTGGTGCGCGACCCCGCCCGGCGGCCCGCGGACAGGGCGAAATACACCGCAGCCTTCATCGCCACGGACTTGCCCGCGCCGAGCTCACCGCAGTAGGCGGCGCTGGCCGAGGCATGCTTGCGCGGGCCCCGGCTCCAGTCGATCAGGACAGGCCGTACCCCGCCGCCGGTCAGCTGCAGCCCGTACAGCGGGCCGCAGTCGTCGCCCAGGCCGCCGCCGGTGAAGGGGCCGGCCATCGCGAAGTCCCGGGCGAGGAGGTATTGCGCGTACTGCATCATCACTTTCGGGGTGCGGGCGCCGGGCAGCATCCCGTACCAGAGGCTCTCCTGCTCACCGCGCGGCCGGGCGAAGGTGTACTGGTTCCCGGCGAAGTACCCGGCGAGTTCACCGGCCCGCCGTTCTGCCTCCTGCGGGGTGCCGCCCCACACGCACAAGGCACCCATCGCCCGCACCTCTACCTCGGTGGTCGAGGCGGTCAGGCGCTCCCGGTACTCGTCCAGTCCTCCGACGGCCTTGTCGACAGAGGCCGGCACACCCGCGGTCTCGCCCTCGTACTCGCTGTACTGGTTGGCCAGCTCCCGCGCCTTGCGGCGGGTCTTGGCTTCCGCGGTGGCGCCGTCGCTCACCGACAGGCGCACCACCCAGTCCACGGGGAAGCTGAACTGGTCGAGGTTGGCGAGGTATTCGGAGCCGGGGAAGGTGAACGCTTCGGGCATCTCGGCCAGGGCGAGCATGGCCTGGTAGGAGGGCCCCCATTCGGTGGTCACCTCCAGCCACCGCCGGGCGAACGGATTTCCCGCACGCCGCCGCCCCCGGCTCTGGCCCTTCGCCTCCCTCAGGTCCTCGGCGATGTGCTCACCGCCTTCGGCTAGGACTACCTGCCCCAGGGCTGCCGCACCGCGGCCGCGGCCTCGTCCCACCGTGGCGCGCTGGCCTTCCGGCAGCAGCGGCTCGAGGACACCGCGCCGGGCGCTGTGCCCGTAGACCCACAAGATCTCCGCCGATGTCGCGGGCCGCATATGGATACCCGAGGGCCACATTGACGCGAGCGCCGCCGCCTGGTCCAGGCGCTCCATCTCATCGGCGGCTGAGATCGCAGCAGGCAGCAGGCCCAGCTGGAGGGCGACTTCGGCCCGCGCGGCTGCGACCGCGTCGCGGACCGTCTGCCGGCGCGATGCGGGCAACGGCACCGCGAGCCAGTCGGTACGCCCGGTCAGCTCCAGCTGCTCCAGCTGGTCCAGGACCCGGTGCGCGAGCTGCGTGTACCGCGGGGAGGCGGCCATGTTGATGCCCGCGGTCATCTTCTTGACCACGGAGACCGGGTCGACCTGCGGGCACAGCGACAAAAGCATCGATTCGCCGCGCAGCTGCTTGACCAGAGACTCCAGCATTCCCAGCCGCTGCTGCTTGGCCTTGCGCGAGGTGTTCGCCTGATCGGCGCCCTGCACCCGAAACAGCGCCCACACCGTGCCGTTGACCGTCCAGACGACGTTCCCGGCCAGATGACGTACTGGCATCCTCATCGCGACACCACTCCCTCAGCGGTTGAAGAGTCAGACAGCGATCTCTGGCGGCTGTCGTCGAGCGGGCGGGCTGCGAGCAACGCGCTGGCCCTCGACTGCACCCGCGGCTGCCCGGGCGGCCGGGCAGCAGTCCGAGCGGTGTTGGGCGCGGGCACCATGGGTGCGGCAGCCGCGATCACTCTCGGGGCCCGGGCGCGCGGGGCCCACGACGCGACGGGTCCCGGCGCTTCCTCCTCGGTGCGCTGCGGGTCCCAGGTGAGGGTGCAGGCCCCGATCAGCCTCCGGTGGCCGGGCGAGCTGAGCGGGCGCCCGCCCATCCGGCCGCCGTGCGGCGTCGCGAGCATCCCAACCGCGCTGGCAGCCACCGCCAGCGGATTGCGCCCGTCGATGTGGATATGCCGCACCAGGAGCGACAGCCCAAAGGGCACACCGAGAGCGATGAGAACGTCCACCAGCCCGAAATGCGCCCACAGCGGGCGGGTGAGGATCAGCAGCAGGAACGAGACGACCAGCACGATCACTTGCGGCACCGTGTAGGGGCCGCCCCACAGGCGCCCCCGCCCACCGGGAATCCTGCCGATCATCAAAGGGTGCCGTCGGGCTTTGGTGTAGCACCGCCCGACCAGCACCTCACTGTCCGCTCCCCCGGCCGTCGCGGTACTCACTGCTCACCTCGCACCGCGGGGAGGGTGCCGGGAATGTCGGCAACTACGTGCACCACGGCCGACTGGGACTGGCCTGACGGGTTGAGGTCCTCACCGGTCTTGTCGCGTAGCGTCGCGAGGTTGGTAACGCCCCACCAGACCGCCCCTGCCGCGACGCAGGCGACCAGAGCGGTCACCGCCGACTTGGTCTTGAACCACGACCAGACCACGAAGGCGATGCACATCAGCGGGACGATCACGTTGATGAGGATGTCTTTCAGGTTCGCGCCGAGCGTCCTGATGTCGCCGAGCTCTCCGGCCGCCAGTACTGCGTGCGTTGTCATCATGGGGCTTCTCCTTCTTGCCCGGCCGTGGCCGGAACGGTCTTCAGAGCGGGCGCCGCGGCGAGGGATGAGATCTCCCAGCGCCCGGCGCGCGCTTCCAGTGCGATGGCGTAGGTCAGGGGCCGTGTCTGGGCGTCAGTCCCGGTGGCATCGACGGTGACCAGCAGCTGGCGCTGTGCCCTGTCGGGCAGTGCCTTGCCTGCGGGCCAGTTGCTGCCTGGCTCGTCGGTGCCGTGCTCGGCGAGCTGGACGATCTGCACCTGCTTGTACGGCGCAGGCGAGATGGGCGAGAGATGCGTCTGCGGGGCGAGGTAGCGGTCCACGTCGTCGCTCCCGCCGGTCAAATACGCGCCCAGGAACCCCTGCAGCGTTTTGACCGCCGCATCCGAGGACTGGGCCGGGGCTGCGAGCCCGTAGTCGAGCTCCGGCGACGCTCCCGGGCCGGGGGCCGAGACCTCGGCGGGCAACGCCACCGCGACCAGGGCGCCCGAGCCGGCCTCCTTGACCGGGACCTGGAAGTACCGCAGCGCGTTGCCGGCGGGCTGATCTGCTTCTTCAGCGGTGTTGCTGGCGGACTCGTTCGTCTTCGATCCCCTGGTGGGAGGGATCCGCGCGGCGACCGTGACCGACCAATAGCCGGCGGACATCTGCTTCACCCGCACTGCGGCTGCCTGCTCCGCTTTCTGTGACCCGGGCTTCGCGCTCAGGGTGAGGTCACGGACATCTGGGAAGTACGGGCTCAGCGAGCTTTCGGTGCCCTGCCCGGCTGCGACGTACGCCGTCACATACAGGGCGGCGAAGCCGGCCGGGCCCGCCTGGCCTTCCGCACCGCGGCTCCTCTGTACAGCCGGCGGGGGCGCTGCGGTCACACTCGGCTGGCTGGCGAGGGCGAGCAGTCCCAGCAGAGGCCCTGACACCAGCAGGACCCAGGCAGTCCACCGAATCACGGCCACGGTGTTGGCCACGGCTCCCACCGAGGCAGTCGCCCAGCCTCCTTGCTCTGCCGGATACGCCTCCTGGCTGTGGCTGTCCTCTTCTCCCATCTCGTCCACGAACCAGCCCTGCTCGTTCGCGTCGGCCTGCTCCGTGCCGGCACCTCTTGCCCGTTGGGGCCGCAGGGGCGACTTCACGCTGTGCCCCCGAGCGGAAGCAGGTGGTGGCCGGAGAGTTCAGCGATCCGCTTGCGCAGCTCGGCCTCGGGCCGTTGCTCCAGCACGCGCAGGGACATCAGGACCGTCTCGGCGTCATCGCTCAGGAAGGCGCGCAGCCTCTCGTGGGTGGCGACGTCGAACGGGTGGTGGACGAGGGCGGCACCGAGGCCGATCAGTAGCCGGTGGGCGCGGGTGACGCGCTCCTCGTCCGCGTCCAGATTCTTCTTGAGAGGGGTCATGGGTACTCCGTTCGTATCGGGGTGGGTGGATCAGGGAGGGTCAAGCGGCCGTTTGGAGGCTGGTCTTCAGCCGCTGCACGGCGCGGCTGCGTCGGCGCTGCCATGCGGCGGGGGTGGTGTTGGCGAGAGAAGCGGCCCGGGCGTCCGGGACGGGAGTGGTGGTGTAGTGCCAGGCGATCGCCCGCCCGTCGTCGGGTGAGAGGGTGCCGGCCTCCATCGCGTCCAGGACGAGCTCAAGGAGCTCCAGACGCGCACGGCTCACTTCCGCTTCGTCACGGGTGAGTTCCGGTTCGAGTCCTGCGGCCGCCGCGGCGGTGCTGACCCAACTCGCGCGGGCACAGACAGCAGGCCCGGGTGCGGAGTCGGCGAGATCCTCGGCGACGTCCAGGGATTCTCCGAGTTCCTCACACTCGAGGGCGATCTCACGGCACACCCGGTTCAGAGCGTCGAGTGCGATGTTCGCGGCCGGCCGGCCGGACCGGTGGTGGATGCGGCCAGAGCACGCCACCTCGAAGAGAGCGACGACCGTCACGTGGCCGATGTGCTCGAAGGACCGGCCGCCGAAGGGGCGGACCTGACCGCGAGCCATACGAACCGCGGCCGGGATCATCGCCTGCACGATGATGCGAGCAGCGAGCGTGGCCGATCGGTCATGACCGGCGGCGCGCACGAGGAGGGCCCGCAGCACGGCATCGGCCAGCTCATCCGGCAGGTGCGCAGTACGCGGCTTGAGGATCGCGAGCAGCTGCGCGGGACCCAGAGTGCGCACCCAGGAATCGGTCACGGCAGCGACGTCATCGGCCAGGTTGTCGGCCATGAGCCAATCGGCCACGGCGTTCTGGACGGAGGTGTCCGCGCACAGAGTCGCCCAGTCAGCGTCCAGGCGGTCGAAGATCCCGCCAGCGGTCGGGGCGGAGTACAGGTTGAGCACGGCACAGCTCCTCTCGGATCTCGTGCCGTGAACTCTCCTCACCCGGGCTTGCCCGAAAGCTTGCCCATTTCCCGAACGGCGCAGGTCACAGGCAGAAAGTGCCGGATTCGCCGGTTGGGCAAGCCCTCTCAGGGGGTGGGCAAGCCCCCTCATGACCGGGCCGTGCAACAGTGGGCAAGCCCCCTCGGGGGGCGGGCAAGCCCTTCTTCATCACGTGCCGGATGACCGATCGACACGGCACAGCAGCGGCTACTCGGCCATGGCCGATCCCGCGTCTTCGGTCATGGCCGATGACCGGTGAACACGGATCGGCCACCGCCCCGGTCCGCGGAATCGGTCACGAGCCTGTCGGTCACGGCCCGCGGAAACCGGTCACGGCCCCATCGGTCACGGCCCGCCGAATCGGTCACGGCCAAGTCGGCCAGCGGCACCGACGGATCCGATCGGCCACGCGGCGGTGCCGGAACATGACGGTGGCCCGACGACCGCAGTCGGTCATCGGGCCACAGGAGACGGATCGGTCATCGATCAGCGACGGACCGGAGATGGGCGCGACCGTGCTGCCGCAACTGCTCCTCCCGGTACTTCTTCGCCGCTCCGAGAGCACGCTGGCCGGTACGCGGAGAGACATCGAGACGGCGCGCGACCTCAGCGCCCGAGAGCTTCCTGTTGCTCTCCTCCGCTTCGGCCAGCCACCCGGCGACCATCCGGATCCGCTGCTCCTCTGCATCCAGTTCCGGCTCCTGGTGCTCCGGCTCCGCCGCCCGCGCGGTCGCCTCCCCCGTGTCGGTCACCGCAGCCACCCAGGGAGCAGCCGACTCTGTATCCGGCTGGGACGGAGCCGATCGTTGGAACGAACCACCGATCGACAACTGCTGGGGCACTCCCCCGCCATCCCTCTGGTCCGGGACCGCGGATCCGGTCGGCGCCAGCACCGGCTCCCGCGTGGAGGGCTCAGCCTGCGCCGGCCGCCCCGGTGCGTCGGGCTCGAGCTCAGGGTCAGCGTGAGGCTCAGCCGGAACGTCGGCGGTGGGCAAACCAGAATCCGTCTCGAATTCCGCGGGCTGGTCGGGCCGCGGCTCGAACCACGGCGATGGTGCGGGGAGGTCGTCGGGGAGGTAGACCTCCGGGAACGCCTCCTGGAAGGCGCCACGCAGTTCCTCCAGGTGTGGCCCGATCCGCTGCTCTGGGATGACATCGCCGGTCTGCGGGTCGACAACCCCGTGGAAATCTCTGAGGTACAAGGAGAACTGGCGGTCTGTCGGGACTGTGTCGTACGCGGCGACGTACTGGCGGAACTCGGAGGAGTAGTCGAAGTCGAACCCAACTGGCTCGAACGCCGCTCCCCCGGTCGGCGGTTCATCCGCCGGCGGCGCCGCCTGGCGGTTCTGCTCGATGGATGGTGCGGGCTCCAGGGCCCGCTCTGTCAGGGCGGCGTGTGCCAGTTCCGCAGGGTCGAAGCCCAGGTGCCCTGCCGGCGCTCCGGGTTCACCGATGCCGGCGGCCGCCAGCCCGGAGGGGGCCATCTCCGCGAGCGGAACCCCGTACCTCGCCAGCCGCAGCGGCATCAGCGACTCGATCGGCGCCTTGCGCCGCCACGCGCGCCCGAACCGGGCCTGGAGCCGGGCCTGGTAGATCAGCCGGTCCTGTTCGAGCTTGATGACCTCGTCGTACCTGCGCAGCTCCCACAGCTTCATCCGGCGCCACAGCAGAAAGGTGGGGACCGGTGCGAGCAGCCAGCGGGTGAGGCGCACGCCCTCCATGTGCTTGTCGGCCGTGATGTCGGCGATCCGGCCCACCGCGTGGCGCGCCGCCTCGACGCAGACCACGAACAGCACCGGGATCACCGCGTGCATCCCGGTCCCCAGCGGGTCGGGCCAGGCCGCGGCGCCGTTGAACGCGATCGTCGCGGCCGTCAGCAGCCACGCGGTCTGGCGCAGCAGCAGGAACGGGATACGGATCCAGGTCAGCAGCAGATCCAGTGCGAGCAGCACACAGATCCCCGCGTCGATACCGATGGGGAAGACCGTCGAGAAGGAGCCGAAGCCCTTCTCCTGGGCGAGTTCGCGCACGGCCGCGTAGGAACCCACGAAACCGATCCCGGCGATGATCACCGCGCCCGCGACCACGAGCGCGATGAGTATCCGGTGTGTACGGCTGAGTTGAATCCTGGTCCCCGCGGCCACCTGCTGGAGCCTTTCCCTGTGCTGGCGTGATGATGAACGGGTTTCACACTCTCACGGTGTGATCGGTCCGCTCACGCCTTCACGTACTTGAGATCACCAGCTGGGAGTGCCAACGGCCGCCGGCATGGACGGGTAGGTGATGACCCGCCTCAGCCAACGGCCGTGAAGCGATACTTGCCTCGCCGAAGCCATCAGCCCAGACCTCGTCGGCGGCGCGAGGACGGAGGACGAAGCCTGCCCTCTGGCCTCGGAGGCCGTAACCGATTCCGTGGAGCTTTGCCGAGTGGTTGAGGCGAGCCCGAGTCACGAACGTTCCAGGCTGCCGGGCTGGCACCGTGGCCCCGGCCCCCATAAACGTCGACGGGCTCCGATCCCCCCAGAGAGATCGGAGCCCGTGCTCGTGTGGCTATCGGGTCTGGAGTGCGCCGCGGTCGATGAGGCTCTGAATGTAGGGCGGCCAGTCCCGCTCCAGGCTCGTGGTGATAGCGGCGTGAACGTCAGCACGTACCTGCGGGGTGACATGTTCGACGTCGCCGCCCGCGTAATACAGGCGCACCCCATCGCGGCTGGCGTCACACAGGATCGCGTGGGCCTTCTGGACGAGCGCCATGTAGAGCTGCGGGACCGGAGCCTTAACGAGTTCATCGATGACGGCTTCGTAGTCGGCTCCGAAATCCGCCCAGTCCTTGCCCTGCTTGTCGAGCCAGAGGGTGACGTCGGAGAAGAAGACAGCTTTGCCCGGCCCGTCGTTCGGATCGCGGGCCAGGCCGGTCGCGAGATCGAGCGCGATGCCGGCGCCTTTGCTGACGAGGTGGCGGGGGATCATCTCCGGGGCGACAGCCACCGCGCACTCACCCCAGCCATCTTGGGTCTGCTCCGGCCAGGGCAGCCCCACTACGAGCCAGCCGTCCGGTGCCAGCAGCTTGTTGCTCACCGTGCTCTCCCCCTCAGTTGTGGATGGTCCGCATCTGATCCTTCCGCCCTGGACCGGTAGCAGGCAAGACGCCCTCAGGACACCCGCCCGCGTGCCGGCTACCGGCGCGGCCGAACAGGCCAGTTCTTCTTCACCTCCGCTTCGGCCACCTCCCGGGCCGGCATTCTCCGCCAAGCGGCGCGCGGCCTTCTCCGCCCTCACCTGTTCATGCTGTGCGTCCAGCCGCGGCCAGCACAGTTCGTCTCCCTCACGCCATCGGGACGACCGGCTCGACTGCCAGCGCTCATCGGTGAACTCCTCCCCGCAGCGGGCACACACCGGCCGCTGCGTCTCCCGCGCCGCGGCCCCACGCTCTTACTGCCGTCGGCGGGCATCCCTCAACTGCACCGCGCACAGGCGGTCGCCGCACGAAGGGCGACGCTGTGACGTGCTCGCGAAGCCGACGCCCGGCAGGACCGGAGGCAGCGGTGCGCCGACCGCAAGGGCTCCCGCATCGACCAGCGTTACAACCGGCGCAAAGGAACTTCTGGACGACAGCCCCGGGTATGCCCTGGCTACGGACATCTCCGGCCCCTGGAACACAGCGCGACCTGAGCCAGCCAAGTCACAGCCCTGGGCGTGATGCAGATCACCAGCAGGGGCTCAAGAAATATTGACGCCAGCCGGTCTGCCCAAGACCGATAGGTGAAGACACCTCATTAGGCAAGGAAGGCAGCAGGTTGACCATCTCTCACAGCAACCCCACACCCAGGACCCTAAATAAGGCACCGCATACAACGCAGCACGATCCGTCTGTTTGGGGCGGTCCTAGCTTCCACGGGATACACATCACCGCACTCCTCACCAACGAGGGGCACAAGAGGCCAAAGGCCATAGCAGGCACGGAATCCGGCGTTGCCCTGGTCGATGTATCCGTCAGCAAGCGGCTGCACGACACGGAGAAGTACGACGTGACTTACCGTATCCCCGGTCTTCCGTCGGAGATGGCTCCTGACCTCTCCGCGGCACTGAGCGTTCAGGAAGCTTTGCTCACCCGGGAGCTGGCCAAAGAGGTGCAAGAGCGGTGCGTGGACAGACTTGCGGCCAACAACCTGCTCGTCCCCCGCAGCGACCGGTGGCGTGAGGCGATCTCGACTGCCCTGCTCGGCGGCTGGAGTGCACCGTTATGGTCCGAGGGCAGGCTGTCCTCGACCGCTGTAGCGGCGCTGAAAGCGGAGGCCCACATGCTGCACCGGCAGCTGGTACCAGTGTGGCGGCGCAAGACTCGGCATGGCCGGGTCCTGTCCCTCGACGTCGCCCTCGGAAACGGACTGTCGCTGTATGACCTGGTCGCGGCCGACGTCGACCTGCTGCAGCGCGTGGCGGGCAGGGTGTTCGAGGACGAGCGCCTCAATGCTGTCCTGCGCGGCCTGACCTCGGCTGAACAGCAGGTGGTGTTCGCGTACGCGGAGGGTGAGGGCACTACCTGGGTGGAGGCTGCGGCATGTGCTGGCGCCACGGACCCGGAAGCCTTCGGCAAGCGGGTGCGATGCAAGGCTCGGCGTCTGGCCGCCGAGCAGCGCCGTCGTCGCGAACTGCGTTCTCCCGGAACGAACCCCATGGCGTAAGCCTGCCCACACAGCAGAGGCGCCTCCGTACCGGTCCTGCGTGGCGGAGGCGCCCCCACAGAGTCCAGCCGCCGAGGAGGAGTTGCACCGCTAACCCCTTATCGGGGCAGGGACTGTCATTCAGGCCCTGGCCCGAAAACCTGCAGGTCGTGGCATTGAATTTCGGATTTGCCTGTGCGCAATCTGGGATTGCCGCTGGGGCTTGCGCCGCTAACCCCCCGCTCCCCCATTCTTCGGGCTGTCAGATCCGTTGCCCGCGGCGCATGGGCTGGGACTGCTGCACGCTCCGCCCCGCGCGCGCATTTGGCGCGTCCGCCTCCGAGCCCGAAGGACCACCGTTATGAGCGCCCGCCCCGCTGCACGCCGCCTCATCATCTGGGCTGCCCCGCCCGTCGGCCTTGGGGCCATTGCCCTGGCCGACAAGACATATGCGGGTACGCCCGGTTGGGTTGCTGCCCTCATCGCTGCGGCCAGTGTCGTCAGCGGTGTCCTGCCGGCACTTCTGCCTCAGGAATCCGAGCACCGCCGTGACGTATGGCGAGACTGGCTCCACCACCGGGAACGCATGGCGCGACTTCGTATCGCCACTACTGAAACACACCCTCACGCTGCGGCCTTGGGAAATGATCACCACGGATCCAGGTGACCGGGAAGGCACGCCCCGACGACTGGGCCTCCATCGGACTTCATACGAAAGGTCTCTGGTCCCCGGATATGCTCCCCGGCTCTGGAGTCCAGACGTGGTGTGACGACCGCTCAGGAGAGTTACAGGGCGGAAGGCGCGCCCCGGCAATACAAAAGGCCGCATACGCCGATGTGACGGCCTGCCAAACACCCCAAGGCCCGATCACACCGGGGGCCCAGAGTTCGGCCGCCTAAGGTGCCATTCTGGAGGCCACCTTTAGCTACGCTCCGTCACCTTTGCGCGCTACATGCGATTTCGTCCGTCAGACCGCTTGGAGCCAAGGGCGGTCATCGACAGGGTCCTGCATCCTGAATGCAGCTGGATGCAGGACACGTCCGAACTCAGTGGAGTCACACCTTTGCTGCTTGCATCGAGGCTGCGTTGTTTTCGCGCTGCTGGATGAGTTCCTGGATGAGGAGCTCGCGCTGATGCTCGGACAGTCTGGCGGCCCCCCAACGGATCTGCGCACTGAACTGACTCTCACTCAGTTTCGCCAGCATGATCTCACCGACCGCCTCCTCGTCGCCCCAGGGCATTTTGATCTGCGGCTTAGCCGGGGGCGCGATGCTGGCAGACGGCTTCGTCGTCGTGCGCGGGTCAGGGATCGTCTCTTTCCGCGGCGCCACTTCTTCGGCGTCGGGTTGCTTTTCGCCGCGCGGGCGTCCGTCGGCTAGCGCATTCCCCCGCTTGTCAGCTTCGGTTCCGACAGGCTCATCCTGAGGCTGCTTTCGCCGGGCCGCTCGGCGTGCCTCCTTCTCACTGTCTTCCTCGGCCTTCTTCGCTTTCAGCCGTCGCAGGTGCTCTTCCTGTTCATCGGCCTTCTTGTTGCCCACGCGGCGCAGCAGGTCGGCTGGCTCCTCGCCGCTCTGCAGTTTGGCCTTGAGATCGTCGTTCAGGCCGAGCAGGGCGAGCCTTTGGGAGACCCAGCCCTGTGATCGGTGGAGCCGTGCGGCGAGGGCTTCCTGCGTGCCGTGGACCTTGAGGAGTTGCTGGAGGGCGTTTGCCTCGTCGAGGTGGTCCAGGTCGTTGCGGTGGATGTTGGCGACCAGGGCCGATTCGAGGATCTCATCGGGGTTGCTGCCCAGCTCGTCGTCCAGCATGACCTTGACGGTCTTGTTTCCCGCCTCGCGTGCGGCGGCCAAGCGGGAGTTGCCGTCGATGACGACGTACTTCGTTCCCTCTTCGAGTGCATCCTCGGCCTGGTCGGGGTTCGCTTTGAGATAGGCGAACCTGCCCATGATACTGATCGCGGTCTTCTGCCCGTGATCGCGAATACTGCCGGCGAGGTCGGTGAGGTCGCCCAGCGATGTGCGGGGGTTGAGCGGGTTGAGGCTGATCAGCCCCACTTCAAGCTCAACGGGGGGCGGCGTGCCCTCGGTCGGTGCGTTAGTCGCCGCATTCACAGCGGCTCGACGGGAGCTGATGGGACGCGTCCGCTGGAAGGAGGAACCGGACCCCAACGATGCTGCCTTGCTCATGAGATCTCCCGGGCGAGGGCGCGCATTCCGACGGACTGGTCACAGCGGGGGGCATAGGCCAGCAGCGGGCGCTTCACGCGGACCGCCTCCTTCTGTTCCTTGAGGTCGGCGATGACACCGACCACTCGCGGATCCTTTATGTCCATCCAGTTCTCGAGGGAGGACGTAGCGATGTATCCGCGGCGGGCGTCGTAGTGGTTGACCACAATGCCGAGGTAGTCGAGCTCGAGCTGCATGTCGTCACGAAGGTCCTCGATCTGGGTCGTCAGCAGATCGTAGGCATCGGCGGAGCTGTCCTCGGCCTGAACGACAACCAGAGCACCGGAGTTGCCCGTTGCTTCCTCGGGCCGGCGCCGGCCGTAGTAGACGGCGGCGTCCATGCTGAGCCCCAGGCTGGGAGGGCAGTCCACGATCAGTACGTCGTAGTCGGCCTCGACCACGGCCATCGCACGCTCAAGGGCAGCTTCGCGGGCACGGACACCGGAGAGCTTCACGTCCAGGAGAAACGCGTCCGTGCAGGCGGGCAGGAGGTGCAGGCGGTCGCCGAAGCGTTCCTCCTCAATCGCGACGATGAGGTCGCGGATGTCGCCCTTGCCCTCCCCTGCCATGTACTTGGTCAGACTGTCATCCTCGATCGGCAGCGGCTGCTGGCCGAGCTGCTTGGTGAGGTGACCCTGCGGATCGAAGTCGACGAGAAGAACCCGCAGCCCGAGCCCGGGCAGGTCCTCATAGTTCAGAGCCGAGTCGGCCTCCGCACTGTCGGGGGCGGTCCCATCAGCACCTGCGAGGACGGCCGCGAAATGCTTCGAGATCCGGACCGGATACAGCTGGTTGGGGTCCTCCGCAAGAGCCTCCCCGGTCCCTGCTGTGATGGCCGTCTTGCCTACTCCGCCTTTCTGGTTGCAGACGATGATTCGGCGCGGGATCACTGGCCGCTGAACCGTCGGAGCGGGATTCCTCTCCAGCCACAGCGCCACAGACTGGGACAGCCCCTGAATGAGTGACACTCCGCGGGCTGCGCAGTGAGCGCGGAACTTCTCCCACTGCCCCTCGGGGAGCCAGGTGGAGAACGACCTGGCTCCAGCCGTATCAACAGGGGCCAGGTTCGAACCCAGTCCCTGCCAGGCTGCGATGCCCGCCTCAACAGCGTGCTGAATGTCGACGCGGTGCTGCGCAGTGCGGATCTTCAGATCCTGCTGCAGCCCGCCTGGGAGTTTCGAGACGACCTTCTCGCGGTCGTTCGGGGAGGGCGAAGTCATGAAGACACCTTACTAACACCAAAGATCGATTCAAGCATCACCACGTTAGATGTTGGTCATCAGTCACCTTGGTGACGAACCATCGCCTCCACTCCCCCACCCACCGGTTCACCGACCGCCACACCCCGCCTGCCCATCTGGCCCGCCCAATGACCAGTTGCCCGCAAGGGGCCTCCGACGGCGAGCCAGTCCCCACCAGGCCCCCGGGCTACCCGTAACGGATCTGCTCCACCCGCAAAAGCCAAGTGCTCAAGCACCCCACGGTCGAACAACAACCCCTACCAACCGAGCTGCTCCTCTATTACGACGTAATAGTCGACGAGCTACAGATTCACCTCCTTCCATCCTTCAGCCCCCACAGCCCGATCTCGCTACCAGATACACCGGCTCACCGTCCTGGAGGCAGCCCCCCAGACGAGGTACAGCACCTGTCCATTCGCACAAAGCGGGGCGTCGAGATCCAGGAGCGCCGTATCACGCGCCCTTCCCTGATGTGAGGTGGACCGCCTACAGAGCCCGGCCCTGGAGGCCCCAGGTCTCCGGCCTACGCGAACTACAGCTGGAGTAGAGCCGCAACTCCCCCGGCCGACCCCGGCCGCGCGACCTCACCAGAGCACTGTCTGCCAAGCCCCTTCCCTCAGCCGACCGGGCCATACATACAAACCAGTTGGAAGACGCGGAGCGTCCGGATGTCAATGGGAGTCGGCCTTGAGACTGCTCCCCCGGTACTTCGACAAGGACGCACGGCACTGGTCAACCAACGACTACGTCCTCTGGGTCTCGACGTGCGCGCACTCCAGGCGACGCTAGGGACGCGAAGGATGGGATTCAGACTTGGGGGAGTCAGCACTACGTCGACCGGATAGCGAGTCGGAACTCTCTCCCCAGTCGTCGCCTACGCGAACCACACCAACCCGCTCCAGGGCACCGACGCCACCACCAGCAGCGCTCACCTGATCGCCGTATTACGCCGTAATAATCGACCTGCACCAGCTGTGCTCGCCCACGGAGAGGGCGGCCGGTCTGGCGGGGCTGGTTCGGCGGCTGGCTACTGCTCGACGGAGGGCTGGCCGTCCGTGTCCGGGGAGCCGGTTGCGGTGGCCTCATGGGAGTCCATGCTGGCGCCCGCGTCAGCGCGACCGGCCGGCGCTCGGGCAGCTGCTCATGCCGCCTGCGATACCCCGCAGGTGCGGCAGCTGATCCCGGTCAGGGTGCAATTCGTCCTGCACGAACCCCAGTCCCGGCACCGATGGCACTCCTCGCCGCCGTGCTCCTCCGAGGCCGGCGCCCAGCATGTATTGCACACCCAGGAGCCGTTGCTGCGCTGCACGGCGATGGCCATGTCGCTCCACACGAAATGGAACGCGCCCACGACGCGGTACCGGCCGCCATCCATGTCCACGGTGCCCGGGTGCAGTACGTGACGGCAGTACTCCGCAGACCGCTGGGCGCGGAGGGCACGCGCCTTCGCCATCGCAGCCAGGGCGGCATCCAGGTGGCCATCGTCGACCATCCACTGACGCCCGACCTTCACCACCGGGACTGTGCGGTCGTGGATCCAGACCTTGTTGTCCCGCTGGGCTGACCGCCGGTACCAGTCGTACGCGTTGCCGGGCGCGCCCGGCTCCTGCTTGTACCGGTCGATCGCCTTGGGCAGAGGGATGAGCATGGACGGGACGGTAGCCGAACCGCGAAGGCCCAGGAGAGTTAGTCGTAGATCTCATGCTGCTGCGGGTAGTTCGGCCACGACTGGACCCGCACGAACGATGCTGGCGCTGCCACGGGAGGCTGAGTGGCCCGGTAGACAGGGTCACCCAATTTGTTGCCACTAATCGTAGGACAGAGGTGCGAGAGCCTGCCTGTCATCACGAATACGACACAAGACACACATGTTCTACACACGAGGCCCTACGGTGAACCATCGATCCATCCCTGGGGGGAATCATGAGTACCCGTACTGCGGCGACTGTCGCTGCCACCACGTTTGTCCTTACCGCCGCTCTCACTGCGTGCGGTGGCAGTGATCACGCCAGCACCGAACCGGAGGCCGCGCCCAAGGCCCCGGTGTCGAAGGTCAGTCCCAAGGTGCCGTCGGTGGACTGTTCGGACACCAGCCTCAGCCAAGCCGACTGGGTCGAGCACTGCTCTGGCAAGGCGGGGGCCGGCACTGGCGGAGACGGAGGCCCCAGTACAGGGCTGGCCTTCGGTAAGACGTACACGTGGCCTGACGGGCTGAAGGTGACGGTCGTCGAGGCGAAGACCTTCACTGACTTCACCGCGGACGAGGGCGGCCCCGACCCGAAGAACACGGAGTTCCGGGTCAAGCTGAAGCTGACCAACAACGGCAAGCAACTGGCCGACCTGGGAGACATCGACACGATCATCGAAGGGGCGACGAACGGCGGTGAGGCTGCCTCGACCGGTTTCGATAACGGCGCCGCACCCCTCGAAGGCCGGCTCGCTCCCGGGGTCAGCACGGTGAAGACCGATGACAACGCCCTGGAGAAGCAGTACGGCAAAGAGATCGTGATCCGGGTTCAGCGGAGCAGCAACGACGACACCGACGACAGCTTCACGTTCCCCGAGTTCATCGGCACGATCCGCTGACTCCGGCCCGGGCGGTGTCAGAGTGGCGGTCCAGCTGAGGTGCGCTTCTACAGCGCGGCGGGCAGCTGCGGACGGCGGAAGGTTGCAAACCTTCGGCAGCCCACAGGACGACGCCAACCGCCCTGGCCTCCATGCAAGACGCTGCCTCGCCCCAGACCAGCTCCCAGCGGGGAGTTGAGAGGAGGTCATCCAGCAAGGGCAGGACCACCGTATTACGCCGTAATAATCGCCCGCCCCGAGGACCTCGGCCTCACGCGCTCTCAGCAGGCTCCGGTCTACCTGACTCTGCGCGGATGCCTGCGCACGACTATTACGGCGTAATACCGCGATGCCTCACCGCAGCACAGTGGGGGAGTGACAGATGAACGCCTTCCGCCTGTGGTCAGCCGCGCAAAACGGCTAGTGCCCCGACCGGGAACGTTCACCGTGTTCGGAGTTCGGGCTCGTCTTCCCAGAAAAGAGCGAGGCAAGCCCCAGGACTGCTGCGACAGAACACCCGAGGGGACCTGAAGGAAGATCACCCCAGCCAGGCCAGGACCCACCGTATTACGCCGTAATAATTGCTTGCTCGCAAGGACACATGCGTTGCGCCCACTCACCACGACTGGCCGATCCGCCCCAGCGCGGATGTCTCCTGGTCCCACACGACTATTACGGCGTAATAAGGGCTTCGGCAAGTTCACTCTCCGAGGGTCTCGCGGACGCGGGCGGGGCTGTCGCCCGTTTCAGCATGGAGGCGGCGGTGGCGGAGAAGGCGTTGACGGGCATCGTGTCTCCGGTCGTCGGATCGTTGGGGGAGGTGAGGTGGGGGAGCAGGCGTACGAGGTCGTCCTCGTCGCAGGGCAGACCGAGGGGCACCCAGCAGGTCAGCGAGGTCGTCCTTGCCGCGAGCCTGGCGAGCAACCACCAGACAGGCGGCGGCGCTCTGGCCTCTGCCGGGCGGGCTGACCTCGAAGGCCTCCGCTTCGAGGGGCCTCTTTCATGTCGGTGAACACGTCGGCTCCTCTACGCGGTGCTGGCGCTGGGCGAGCAGCAGAAGCTCGCAGTTGCGCTTCCTCTGGGCGTCGGTGAGCGGCCGGGCCTTCGCGCCGTGGTGGCGCCAGGGAGGGGAGGCGGGCGGCTCGGGATAGGCGAGGGCGTGATCTGCGTCGTGCTGTGGGGTGCTGCTCATGTGGGCCTCCGGTGGGAGGGGTTCAGGCGGATCCGTCGTCGCGCCGGCGCTTGGGCTGGACGTCGGAGGCGAACCCGCCGAGGCGGGCCTCTGTGGGATTCGCGGTGATCCAGCGTTCGGCGCAGCTCTTACGCACGGGCTCCCCGGAGTGGGGGGAGCGCATCGGCGTGGGCTGCTCACACAGGGCGCAGAGGCGGCCCTACCAGCGGTCGAAGTGCTGGTTGTCACGCCAGTCCAGCAAGCCGCCGGGGACCGGGACCAGGCCCGGCCCCCGGCGGCTTCTTGCTGCTGCGGGTCACAGCCGCAGGTGGGGCAGCTGCTGGAGGACTTGGTCCACGAGGTCTTGCTCCGGCTTCCACGCCGGGAGCGCGCCCGTGGCGGGCACCGGCAGCGGCAATTCGTGGACGTCGGTGAGGACCAGGTGGTGAACGTCCCGCTCTGCCCAGGGACCGGGGCAGTACTCGGGCCCCTGGTCCAGGTGACAGTCGATGAGCCGGGCGACGCCGATGACCGCGCCCAAGTGGAGCTCGCGGCCGCGGATCGTGGTGGCCACCAGCGGCTCGCGAAGGGCAAGGCGGTCCAGCTGCTTCCCGGCGTGGAGGAGGAACCAGCCGCGCCAGGGCCAGTTGCCGGGCCTGTTCTCCGTGGTCTTCCCGGCAAGGATGCAGGTGGCCCAGGGCTGGCGGATCGTGATTCCGCGGATCCAGTCTCCGCCGTCGAGTTCGGCAGTCATGCTGCACGCTCCAGCAGTGTGGTGCCGGGGCGCCCGCTCCGGCGGCCGTTGACGGTCGGAGCGTCGAGGTCCTCGATCTCCGCCCAGCCGTACCGGCCGCTGTGCTTGGTCCGGTACATCGAGACGTCCGCGCCACGCAGTAGGGCCGACAAGGCGTGAATGCCTAGGTAGTCGGGAACGGCGGCGCCCACCGACGCGGCAAGGGGGAGCGGGCCGGCCTCGGTGAGCACAGGCTCGTGCAGCGCGCCCATCAACCCCAGGAGGCGTCGCTCCATCGCGTCGTTCCCGGCCCGGGTGTCCACGCGGGTCGCGACGGCGAACTCGTCGCCGCCCAGGCGGCCGACTACTCCGTGCGGTCCGGCCCAGCGGGCGAGGCGCTCGCCGGTCGCGGCGAGCGCTTTGTCGCCGGCGGCGTGGCCGTGGGTGTCGTTGAGGCCCTTGAAATTGTCGAGGTCGATCAGGCAGACCAGGGAGTCCTGCCGGTGGCGGGCGAGCAGTCGCTGGGCGCGGCGCTCGAACGCGGCACGACGCTGGGCTCCGGTGAGCGGGTCGCGGCGTTCGGCTGTGAGGCGCCGGTGGAGGGTGAGCGCGTGAAGGGTCCAGCCGGTGAGCGGGATCGCGAGGATGGTGAAGATGAGGGCGCGTTGTCCGGTCGGGGTCGCAACACGCTTGACGGGGTCCATACTTGGATTTCCCTCTCGTCTCGAACGGGATGGGTGGCCCGGGGCAGGCGGACTGGTTTGGACGCCTTGAACGTCTGTCCCGGGGCGTAGCTACAGCGCGAAGTCGCTGCGGGTGTCCCAGCGGGCGGCCTTTACGGCGGGCTGTTCCATCCCCCAGCCGGCCCGCAGCCCGCGCTCTCCAGCTGTCCGGCACTTGCTGGGGCCCCGCCTGCTGCGCGGCGGGCGCGGCGTTGTACACCTCGTGGGGCGGCGCAGGACCATGGTGCGTGAAAGACCACCGCGTAGTCGGATCCAGCTGGAGCGGGGCGGCGTAAAAGCCCGTCAGGCCGCAGTCGCTGTGGAGACGGTGGGGCCGTTCCGGCCCGGGTGGTCCGGGCCGGAACGGGCGGGTGGTTGTTCAGTCGACAGCGCCAGGTTCCTGGTCGGCGGTCCGGTAGCGCTTGGTCTGCCGCAAGACTTGGTTCCGCTTGACGTCCAGGGCGACGGCGATGTCCTGCTGGGCGCCGTGGTAGCTGCCCTGCAGGGCGTCGATCTCCTGCCAGAACTCGGTCTCGACGCGCTCGTGCTCATCGTCGCGGTGCTTGCTGGCCTTGGCGACCAGGTCCCGCAGTTCGGTGCGGGCCTCGTCGTCGGGTCGGGGGGTCATGGGTGGCTCCAGGTGGATACGAGGGACGATGTATCTTGCCCCCTGCTCCGTTGGATCGGGTTGGGTGGCCCGGGGCGGCCGGTGATGGTTGGTTGCCGGAAGGCGGCCGCCCCGGCAGTCGTTCTTCTACGTGTTGAGGTGGGTAAGGGCGCGCTGGAGCAGGGGGCGGTGCGCGGCGTAGAGGGTGCGTCCGGCGGCGGTGATCTCCGAGTCGAGCTGGGCCAGAGATCCGAACGGCCACCATCCCGCATCGACTGCGTCATCGGCCGCGACCGCGTCGACTTCTACCGGCAGCTGGAAGAGCGCACTGGTCGACGCGATCCAGGCATGGTCCGACTGGCGCCAGTCATCCACGAGGTCCTGGCCGAGGATGACCGGCTGATGGTCGGCGAGGTCGAGGCCGGTCTCCTCCCGCAGCTCGCGGACCAGGGTGGCTGGTGCGATCTCGTCCGGGTTGACCATGCCGCCCGGGATGGCCTCCACCCCGATGTCGCTCCGGGTAATCAGCAGCAGTCGCCGCTGCCGGCCGCTGCCCGCGACCACGATCGGGTCGGCTGCCTGGTTTTCACCCCACCTCCCAAGGTTGCGGCCGGTCCGGCCGGTGCGGCCGTGGGGGTGCAGCGGCCAGCCCCGCTCATCGCGCTCGAACGGCACGAGCGCGGAGTGCCGGCGCTGATCCCAGTCGTGCACGTCGGCGGGTGTGGGCGCTCCCTCAGCCCATTCGGGCACGTGGTGGGTCAGCGCCGACGGCCGCAGCTCAGGCGGTGTGATGTCCACGGGCGTGTACTCCGGCCAGCTCACCGACCAGCAGCGCCGTTCCGTGGGGATGGCCTCAGTGATGTCGCTCATGATGGATCTCTCCTTGTTTCGTGATGGCTCAGAAACAGTGCTTAGGCCGGGGGAGCGGGCAGGGCACGGCACTTGTGGACGTGTTCGGTGGCCGTCTCGCGGATGCGGCAGAAGTCCAGAGCGAAGCTGCCGCTGTGGGTGCGGCAGCCGGTGCAGCGCCACCATGCCTTGCCCGGGGCGTCCATCTGGTGGCTCGGCCACGGATCCGCGCCGGTGATCTCCACCTCGGTTCCCACGCAGCGCCCTTCAAGACGGACCCACACGTGCTCGGGCCCGCCGCCGGAGGGCGCGTCCAGGCGCAGCAGGATGTGGCCGGTGGCTGTGCGGCGAATTTCGTTGTCGCGTTCCGCGGCAAGCAGCAGCTGGTCCAGCCGTGTCCGGCCGCCGAACGGCTCCGATGCGGGGATGGTCTGCAGGATGGCCCACAGCTCGGTGGGCGTGGTGCGGTCCGCGATCGACCGTGCGTGATTCAGCAGGCGCAGCAGGACCGCGTAAGCGTCGTCGCGGTGGAGGGTTCCGTTGAATTCCGCTTCCAGGCCGGTGAACAGATCGTCGATGGTGTTGGTGTTGAGGGGCATAGGGGCTCCTTTTCAGGGGTGTTGGCCGGTGATCGGGATATGCGGGTCGCCCCTGTTGGCGTGACGGTCGCGGTGTAGGGCGAGGGTCCGGACGCGGCAGTCCCGGGAAGTCCTGGAAACAGGCGTAGTTGCCGGAGTGGGCGGCGGCCGGGTGGCCCCCGCCCACTCATAATGCATCCTCAAAGGATGCTCTTCAAGTGATTCGCGTCTTTCGAGGATGCTTTTTTGCTGGCTCAGGTGTCAGGCAGCCACGGCGGGGGAGTCGAGGCCGAGCCCGCGTAACGTGTCGAGGACGTACGGCTCGAACCGGGCCTGGTGCTGGGCGGCGACGGCGCAGCCGGTAGCGCGGCCGTAGGCGTAGCAGCGCGCCATCATGCTGGCGTCGGTGTCGGCGAGGGCCTGGTCGACCGCGTTGCGCGCGAGGTGCTCGATCCAGGTCTGGGCGGCCGACTCGCGGCGGTTATGCGAGACCGCCATGGCAAGGGAGTCCGCCCACCGGCCGCTGCCGCAGGTGGGGCCGCCGCACTGCTCCCAGTCCCACTCCCGGTCGCGCATGCCCTCGGGGTCGGCGTCCCAGTCCGCAGCCCAGCGCGCGGCCCGCTCGGGGATCTCCTGCTGGATGACGTTCAGGACGTCGCGGCCGGCGGGACCGAGCGCGCGGTGGGCGTCGGTCTCCTCGATGACGCGGATCTGGTGGGAGAGCAGTCGGTAGGGGTAGTAGCGCTGGCTCCAGTTGCCGGTCTCGCCAAGCGGCTCCACGATCCACAGCCGCACGGGCCAGGTGACGGGCCAGATGCTGGTGTCCTCCAGCGCCTCGCCGACGCGCTTGACCATGCGGAAGTACGAGAAGGCGCTCTCGTCGAACCACAGGTTGGTGCAGGGGTTGGGGTGGTCGATGACGTCGCCCACGGCGGTGGCGAGGTTCACCGGGGTCCCGGCCTGGCGCGACTTCTCGATGATGCCGTCGGCGGGGGTGGCGATGTACCAGGTGACAGGCTTACGAGCCATGTGGTCCTCCACAAGGGGGTATTGGCGGCCGGGGCCGCTCATAACCGGATGCTGGTCGGGGTGCGCGGGCCAGCGGTCAGGCGCGGTAGACGGGCGGGCGGGAGCCGGCACGCAATTCGCGGATGATCGAGCAGGGGCCCTTGGTGGCGCAGTACGCGTCGTCGGTGTCCGGGAGGGCGTTGCCCGTGGTGCCCCACATGTCGCGGGCAACCGCGTTCACGACGCGCAGCATCTCGCCGTTGTTGGGACGGCAGGCACTGTTCGTGTCGCCGACGCCGTGCCGGGCGGCGCTGATGAGGTGCTGGCGGGCCTGGCGGGCGGCCCAGCGTCGGCTGCTGGGGCCGGTGTTCTCGTGCACGTGCCCGCTGTCGTGGAAGGTGTCCAGGTGGCAGCCGGTGCAGTGGTAGGTGACCAGCTGCTGAGGCTCGCTGTCGGGAAGCCACTTGCCTTCGAACTCGAAGACGATGACCTCCGCACCCGGAATCTCGGTGTGCCCGAAGGCCGTGACGAGACCGACACCGTCCGCGATCCCGCCGCGCCCAGCCCAGTTCCAGAAGACGCGGGGGAGGAAGTCGTCCCAGCCCTTGCCGTGTGGCCACTTTGCGTACATGACGCCCTGCGAGGCGTCGAAGGTCGCCGTGCCGTCGACGTTCTCGCGCTTGTACCGCTCGATCTGCTCGATCGACCCGAAGTACGTCGCGCTGAATTCCTCGGACTCCAGGAAGATCATCCCGTACCCCTCGGGCCGGGTGTCGTGGCCGTTCTCCCTCAGCATCTCGACCATGTCCTCGTAGCCCGGGTTGCCGGGGGTGATGGTGGCGACGAGGGGCAGCCGGTAGGAGTCGCAGCTCGTGACGTGGGCCGGGTTGGTCTCGCTGACGTTGTGCACGGTGCCGTACGTGTTCGTGATCGTGATGCTCATGCGTGGTGTCCTTCCTGGGATAACAGCGGGCGAGTGGCCGGGGAGGCCGGGGACGGCGTGCGCAAGGCGGGGTCGCGCCGGGTTCTGGTTGTTCGGCGAGGCGTCGGCGGTGTGCGTGCCAGATCGGCCGCGGTGAGCAGGTGCGGGCGCGGCCCGGCGGCGGCGCGGCTCACTCGCGGACCGCGTCCGCGTACTGCGCTTCCAGGTCGGCGCGGCCCTCGGGGTCGTCGTCCTGGTCGACGTCGTCGGGCCCGCCGTGGACGGTGCAGACGCTGTCCGGGTGCGGCCCGGTGGTGCTGGTGTGCGCGGTCAGCAGGTCGGTGACCGAGTGGACGGCCTGCCATGCCGGGGCGTTGCAGTCGTCGTCGTACGGGCAGCACACGAGTAGGTCGAAGCCCAGGTCGCCCTCGCCGTCCACGTCGGTGCGCAGGGCCAGGACCAGGCGGTTGCGTCCGAGGCTGATCTCGCCGACGCGATCGCCGCCGGCGAGCTGCGATCCCTCGCGCCACCGCCACAGCGGAAGCACGTCCGCGCCGAAGACGCGGCGAACCAGAAGCAGTTCGCCCAGGCCATCGCCGCCATCCCAACCGAACTCGCGGCGGCGGGTGTCGCTGGCGCGCTGGAGCAGCGGCTCCAGGCGGTGGATGTTGTCGGCGAACACGACGTGGTCGAAGCCCTCGACGCGCAGCTGCGGGAACGCGTTGACGGCGTCGGCGTGCTGGCGGCGTACGACGTCCTCGGGCACAGCGCGGGCCGGGTCGCGATCGGCCTGCCGCTTGACGCACAGGTCGGCCGGGGTGGACACGAGCAGTGCGACGGTGGGCACGCCGTGGGCGCGCGCGACGTCCAGCAGGTCCTTACGGACGTGGACCTCGGTGTTCGTCGCGCTGATGACCGTGGTGAGCCTGCGGGCGAGGCGGGCCTCCAGTGCGGTGTGCAGGAGGTCGGCGGCTGCCTGGGTAGCCGACTGGTCGCCGGCGTCGTCCGAGACCATCGCCCGGAAGGCGTCGAGCTCCAGGACCTGCGTGGCGGGCCAGGTGCTCGCGAGGGTGCTCTTCCCGCTGCCTGACGCCCCGATCATCACGATGAGCGCCGGGTCGGGGATGGTCGTGTCGAGCGGCTGCATCGTGCCTTCGAAGGTGATCTTCACGAGCGTTCTCCTTGCGGGTGGAGGGTGGAGGTGGCCAGGTGAAGGCGCATCCCGGTGGAGTCGGCGACGAAGGCCGCAGCCTCTTCGATCGCGCAGGCGGCGGACTCTGCGTCCTCGCCGTCCAGCGGGGTGAGCGCGGCGGCTCGGGAGGCCACCGTCAGGAGCTGGCTGAGCGATCCGAGGACGCCGTCCTGCGGGAAGGCGTCGTCGAACAGCTCGCGCAGCGTCCCGGCGAGGAACTCGGCGTCGACCGGACCGCCCAGTTCGTCCTCGATCTGCTGGACAGCGAGCTTCACGATCCCGGCCGAGGCGCGGACCCGGTCCAGACGTGTACGGGAACGGCCGGTCACCGTGTGGTGGCCTTGCTGGCGGCGATGAGCGCCGCCACTGTCTCCCAGCCGTGGTGCCAGGCGCTGTCAAGGTGGAGGCGCCGTTCATGCCGGAGTCGGCCAGCTTGTAGAAGCCGCCCTTGCCCGTCTTGGTGGCGAGCCTCTCCAGGAGGCCCCTGTCCGGGACGCGGCGGTCCGCGGCGTAGTGGGTTCCGAAGGACACGGCGAGCGCGGCCGCGGCGGCGACCGGGTGGATCCGGATACCGAGCGCGCGGGCGCCGGCCCCGGCCACGATGGCCTGGGTAGCCGTGTAGGTCAGGCAGTGGTGGAGGCATGCCCCTACGGCCGTCGACGGTGCCGTGCGTCGTCGTCTTCTTGGTGGCCGGGTCCCTGTAGGTCACCGGATGGTCGTCGGAGGCCCCCTTCACCTGAGCGCAGAAATCGCTCTGGATCCAGAAATCACCGAGCTTGCTTCCGGTGCGGGTCAGGCAGAGCAGGGCGGCGAAGGCGGCGGCGTTGCGGTGCGACATGCGGAATCGTCCTTATCTGGTGGGTAGGGGGCCGGGCTGGCTGTCCGGTCCTCCGCGCCGCCCCGGCCCGGTGAACGGGGCGGGGCGGCACAGGGAGCCGTCAGATCAGCCACCGTCCGTGCTGTTCGTCCAGCGGTGGCCATTGCGGCACTTGAAGGTGTGGTTGGACAGCAGCTGGTACGGGCCGCGGTCCTCCCAGGCATGCCTGCCTTCCACCGGAGGCTCGCCGCACCGCCAGCACGGCTGGCAGCCCGACAGCTCGTACGGCTTCAGCGGCCGGGGCTCGGTCGACCGCGACGTCTGCTCGGGCACCTGCCGGGCCGGCTTCGAGGCCAGCAGCTCGGCCACGTGATCCACCGGCGGGGGAGGCGAGTACACCGTTTCCGGCGCGCCCCACCGCCTGATCCGGACCGACCAGTTCGCCGCCAGCCCCCAGAACAGCGGTCCTGCGGCGAGCCACACCCCGAGGTAGACCACGACCGCCATGGCGGCTGACATCCACAGCGGCGCCGCCATCCCGCCGTACGCGACGATGCTGCACAGCACCCCGGCCGCCCACGCGACCACCACGTCTGCGTGAAACACAGTGATCGCGGCGGAGAGTGCGATCCGCCGCTTCACTGCGGCCAGCAGACGGTTCCTGTCCCATGTCATCGCGTGCACCGCGGGTCGTCCTTTGGCGGTCATGAAGGGCTCCTTCATCGGGTGAAGTGGGCGTCGCAGGTCAGGCGGCCATCGGACTGGCCGGCCCGTTGAGGTAAGAGGTGGGGTCGGCAGGGGTGCCCTCATGGCACTCCAGGCAGATCCCGAGCGAGGTACGCAGGCAGTGGAAGAAGCGGCGGCCGCACTCGGGGCAGGAAGCCGTTCCTCGGGCCGCGGCTTTCGACCTCTGCCGCGACCTGCTGGCCGCCGGGGCGGAGCCCCATGTCCCGCAACTGCCGCTTGGTGGCGAGTCCTTCGGGAGCCTCGATGCGCTTGTACACGGGGATCGTCGTCGGAGGCTTTTCCGGCGTGTACGGGTCGACGTCGACCAAGTCCTCGGTGGTACTCGTCGAGTCAGACTCGTGGGCACGCACGTCTGCCTCCTCCGGGTGAGTCGGTGTTCTCGCTCGGACAGCTCCACCAGCAGCTGCTCCGGGGACCGCAGGGTGTCAATCGCGTCGTCGTTCATGGTCAGTTGTCCTTCGTGAGAGAGAAGTCGTCGAAGCTCACGCGCCCCGTGCGCGGGAACGGATGTCCGCGGCGGATCCACGGGCCGGCCAGGAACTCGGTGACCTCGGGATCGCGGATCAGCCCCTGGGCAACTGCGGCCAGGCCAACGTCCCTCGCCGCAGTGCCCAGCTTCTTCAGCTGCGCGAGGTTGCCCTGGGTGAGGTCGACGATCCGCACCGACGTGTGCTCGACGAGCCGGGACGCGGAGTACCGGGCGCACCATGTCTTAGGCCGGCCGGGGTGGTTGGGGTGAGCGATCATGTCTGCCCTGAGCGCGGCGAGTTCTGCGTCCGGGAGCTCATTCGCGTATGCGGTGAGCTCGGTGAGGGCGGCCGCCGCCCAGGCCAGGTACTGGGCCTCGGCCTGGGCGTAGGCCGCCCAGTCGATACTGTCGGCCCAGGACTGCAGCTGGTCCGCAGCGGCGTCCCAGGCGTCAGATACGGGCCCTGTCCATGGGGTGCTGACCGTGTTGTTCATGAGTGCTCCTTCTCGAACGCAGGGTGGCTATACGGGCCGGGCGGCCTGCCCCGTCCCCGGCGCCCAGGGTGGGCGGGGGGGGCGAGGCAGGCAGCCCGGTCATCCGTGGAACTTGTTGCGCCGGAAGACCGCCTTGCGGATGTTGACCGTGGTGCCGCCTCCACCGCTGCTCGACGAGGCACCGCGTACGGCGAGCGCGAGGAAGACCAGCACGAACAGTCCGGCCAGGCTCATCACGGCCTGGCCGGTCGCGGTGAGGATGGCGGGGAGCTGGGCGAGGGTGGGAGCCGCGGCACCGACGCCGATCCCGGCCAGCGCGATGCCGCCGCCGGTGGAGAGGGCGATGGCGCTGTACTTCCACACGAAGGCCGGCACCGCGCGTTGCGGGCCGGCCGGGGCTGTGGGCGGCAGCGCCGGGGCGGGAGCCGGGGCCACGATCTGGGAGTAGACCGGGGCCGGGGCGAGCGCGGCCTGCTGGTATTGGGTGCGCAGGTAGTTGAGGGCTTCCTCCCTGCGCACCAGGTCGTAGACCCGGGCCATGTACGCCTCGTCGGTGGGCAGTCCGGCGGTGTGCGGGGCCGGGGCGGGGAGGCTGCCGGGGCGTGCATCTGGGAACAGCTCCCAGATCTTCTCCAGGCCCTCGTACGGCAGGCCGACGGTCGGCATGCCGGTGGCCGGCGGGGCGGGCGGGGCTTGCTGGTGCTCGGTGAGGGTGAGGTCGCGGGGTTCCACAGGGTGCTCCTTGACGGGGGATGGGGAACGCGAAGGACCCGCCCTGCCGGATGGCTGGGCGGGTCCTTGGTGGCCCGGGTCGGGCCGAAGGCGGGGCGGTGAGGTGTCAGCCGAGGCTGTAGAAGGCGAGGAACGCGGCGAGCAGGACGCAGCCGACCTTCGCCCACCACGGGCCGATCTCCCAGGCGCCCCAGAGCAGGGCAAGGGAGGCGCCGCGCAGGCCCCAGCGGGCGAAGAACCCCAGCGGCTGGTGCTGCTGGAGTTCCTGGATCCGGGCGGTGCGCCGGTCCATCTCCGACTGGAGGTGCGCGCGGGTGATGGCGTCGGTCTCGGAGGTGTTCCGGAACGTCTCGCTGTAGGAGTGCCGTTCGGCCTCCAGGCGCTCGATCTCCTCATCCGCGGTCTCGACCATGGTCACTGTCACTCCTTGGTGTGCGAAGCGGCGGCAGCCGCGAGGCCCATCGCGCCCAAGTCTCGGGCGGTGTAGCCGAGTTCGTCGGCCAGCCTCATCATTGTCGCCTCCAGGTCGTCCGTCGAGACCAGGATTTCGCGTGCCTTGGAGCCGTCGGAGGGTCCGACGATGCCCAGCTGGTGGAGGAAGTCCATCAGGTTCTGGGCGAGGGCGAAGCCGATGCGCAGCTTGCGCTGGAGCATCGACGCCGACCCGAACTGGGTGGACACGATCAGGTCGACGGCCTGGAGGGCCAGGGCCGCGTCGATGCCCTCGGACAGGGCTGCGGCCTCCGGCCCGGCCATGGCGGCCGGGGCGGTGCTGGGCTGCTGGGCGGCGGCCTCGCGGACGATGTAGCGGGTGTACTGCCCGGAGTCGTCCTTGATGGCCTTGCCGTCCTTGGCCCAGGTCTGCAGCCAGCCGCCGACCGTGCGCTGCGCCGGGATGGCGTCGCCCAGGAGCTGCTGGAGCGCCTCGTGCAGGAGCTTCGGTGTGTAGCCGGTCTCGCCGGCGGCGACCAGGAGTTCCCAGCCCTGCTCGCGCGGGTCGACCGGGCGGGTGGGGCGGGGGAGCGGTGCCGCCTGCGGGGCAGCGACCGGCGCCGGGACCACGGGAGCGGCGCCCGGCACGATGCTCGGGTCCAGCTGCGCGGTGACGGCGGCGAACAGCTCCGCCGCACCGCCGAAGCCCTCGAAGCCCGCAGGCACCACAGCCGCAGCGGCCGGGGCCGCCGCCCCGGTGCCGGCCGGGACCGGGTCGGCGGCGAGCAGCGTCGCGGCGGCGATGATCTCACCGGCGTTGTCGACGGCGTGCTGCGCGGACTCGGTGAGCTTCTGCCCCTTGTACAGGTCGGGCAGGGTTCGCGCCCACCGCTGCGGGTAGTGCTCGCCGATGTCGACGGCGGCGGACAGGTCATCGAGCTTGGGGCGCCGCCCGGCCGTGGCCGCGCAGATCGTGTCCATCAGCTCATCGACCAGGCGCCAGACCTTCATCGCGGTGGGCTTCTTCGGCCCGAGCCGGGTGTGCATGTTCCACCCGGACCCGGCGACGGGCGCGTCCTTCGGGTCGATCTTGATGTAGCCGGGGAACAGGTAGGCGAGCTCTTCCGGGTCGGAGACCGTCATGCCGACGCGCCACTTCGACATCAGCTTCATCATCGCGGTGATGGCGTCCTGCGTGGCGCGCAGCGCGGCCACAAGCATGCGCACGCGCATCGCGCGGCCCTCCTGCTCGATCTTGTCGATCATCTCCTTGATGTCGTACGGCAGGGAGGCGGTCTCGTCGGTGATGATGACGATGCCGGGGATCTCCGCGCTGATGGGGAGCTTGTTGTCGGACTTCTTCTCGCGCATCAGCTGCTGGTAGCCGGCCTTGCGGGCGGCGATGATCTCGGCGGCCATCTTGAGCATGAGGCGGGCTTCGTCATCGGTGTGCGCGATCCAGTCGACGATCGGCGCGGACGCCAGGCCCTCGGTGGCCCACGGGGTGATCCAGGGAAGGGCGACGCCGCCGCCGGTGGTGTCGATGGCCCAGATCAGCGCGTCGGGCATCCGGGCGAGCTGGGCGGTGACCACGCGCAGGGTGTTGGTCTTGCCCGCGTCGGTCTCGCCCACGAGGATGCCGCAGTCGTTGCAGAGGCTGCCGAGCGCGAACTCGCCGTTGCGGTACATGCCGAACGGGAACCGCTCCGTGAGGCTGATCTCGGAGTAGTCCTCGGGGTAGGGGATGTCGGCGGTGATGACGTCCTTGAGGGTGACCTCGATCAGGATGGTGCCGCGGTTGGCGCCGGGGAACAGCTCGACTCCGCAGCCATCGGGCAGGCGCAGGTCACTGGCGAACTTCGGGCCGTAGCCGTTGAGGTCGTCGACGTTGGTGCCGCCGGAGGGCAGGTCCATCTCCACGGTGTAGCCGACCTTGCCGGGCCAGTGCTCGACCTCCTTGCCGTGGCAGTTCTCGATCCGCGCGACCCGGGCCATGCGGTCTTCCCAGTCGCGCAGGATGCCGACGGACTCGCGGCGCAGCTTGAGGAGCTTCTTGCGCTCGGAGCGGGTGGACTCGGTGCGGTTGGCAGAGGCGTTGGCGGCGATGCCGATGGTGGCCAGGCCCACGCCGGTCGCCCAGCCGGTGGAGGTCAGCGGCGCGGTCGCCAGCGCCCAGGACGCCCATGCGGACGCGGTCAGCCAGGAGATGGCGCGGGTGGTGAGGGTGCCCACCGTGGTGCCCACGCGCAGGTCGTGGACGGTCCCGGCTGCGGCCGCACCGCCCAGGGTGAGGGCGGCTGCCTGCCAGGGCAGTCCGGTGATCGGGGCGAGCGCCACCGTGGAAATGGCGGTCTCCGTGGCGTATCCGAGGAAGGTGGTGTGGCCGCTGGGCAGCGACCAGTCCCAGTGACGCATCGACATGGGGGAGGTCTCCTGTTCGGTGAGGCGAGGGGCGGGTCAGCAAGGCGATAGGCAGCAAGGGAGCCGGTGGCCGGCCCCGGGGTTCGGGGTCGGCCACCGGCTCCTGGTGGTGCTGGTCGTGCTCGGGTCCGCTTCGGTCAGCGGGGGGTGTTCCACATGGACTCGGCAGCCGGGCCCTTGCGGGGGTTGATGTTGTGGCTGATCTCCCGGTGGTGGTCCTCCACGAACAGCTTCGCGGCTATGTCGGCGTCGTCGGACGCCGCCCGGATCATCGACACGAGCTTGCCGATCTCATCCGTGACCCGGTCGTCGACCGGGTACAGGGCGTTGGTGCGCTCGTACAGGACCTGGACGCAGTCGGCCAGGGCGGTCAGCCCGTAGGCGATGCCCTGGAACTCGCTGCCAACCTGCATCATGTGGACCGGCTCGAACGTCCGGTAGAGCACGGCCATCAGGACGCACCCGGACTCGATGCGGCCGGGCATGAACATCGCGCCCTCGGGGGCATCGGCCCCGTTCGGGGTGACGTTCCACATCCACTCGTTCGTCCTCGGGGCGACGATCCGCTCGATGTCGAACGCGTGGACCATGCGGAAGAAGGCGACCATACCGTCCGCGCGGGCCGCGGCGGCGACCAGCTTCGCGCATGCCTCGCTCAGCTTGGCCAGCGCCTTCTTGCTGCACGGGTACTTCTGGTCGGCGTTGACGGCCATCTGCTGCACGGCCAGCGCCGCAGCCCGGATGCCGTTGGGCAGGCCCGCGTACTCGGCAGCGACCTCCATCATGCTGCGCGGGCTGTAGCCGGTGTAGGCGGAGTGCGCGGCGCGCATGGCCATCGCGAACTTGCTGGTGTTGCCGTCCAGCACCGTGGTGCCTGCGGCCAGAGAGGGTCCAGTCACGGGATCGGTGTCCTTCCTCGGGTTGTTGACCTTGAGATTGAGCGTGTCCGCCTTGGCTTCCTTGTCATGGCGGGCCTTGGAACGGCGGAAGAAGAACCGCCAGATCCGTCCGGCGGTGCGGACGGGGTACGCGAACCCGTGGAGCGGGTCGCGGTGCCCGGTGAGCAGACGCCAGGCACCCCACAGGAGTCCGAGGGGCAGCGTGAGCAGCCCTCCGAGTCCGGCGAGGAATCCGGCGCCGGCGCAGCGCGCCCAGTGCCCGAGCTTGCGGGCGGCGACGCGGCGCAGCCGGTAGAGGCGCCCCGTGGTCGGGCCGCTGCTGCCGGAACTGGTGGAGCCGCTCTTCTTCTTCGAGCGGCGCAGCTTGCCCGCCCAGCCGCGCATCTTCTGCAGCGCGCGCCCGAGGCGGGTCTTGGCGGGCGTGGTCGTCTTGGTGCCGGAGCCGGAGCCGCTCCCGCCGGTGCCCGAGCCCGAGCCGCCGGAGGAACCGGAGCCGCCCGAGCCGGTGTTCGCGCCGCCGTTGTTGCGGCGCATCTTGTTGCCCCAGCCCTTGAGGGTCTGCCACGCCTTGCCGGTGCGGGACTGCTGACCGGCGCCGCCCTTTCCTCCGGGGTTGTTCTTGCCGCCGCCGGCGCCCTTGGGGGTGTTGGCGCCGGGGCTGTTCGCGCCGCCGCCCTTGCCGCGGTTGCCCTTGCCGAGCAGACCGCCCAGGCCGCCGCCGCGGCCGTGCTTGCCGCCGCCCGACCCGCCGGGGCCGCGCCCGGCTCCGCCGCCTGCGCCGTGGCGCCCGCCGCCGGGCCGGTTCTTGGTCCCGGCCCCGGTGGAGCCGGTGTTCATCCGGCCGCCGCGTCCGTTCATCCGGCCGCCGCCACCGGCAGCACCGCCGCCTCCCCGGCCGCGACCACCGCCGCGTCCGAGGAGGCCGCCCTTGCCCGCGCCCCCACCGCCCCGGCCGGAGCCGCCGCCGGAGCGGTTCGCGGCTGCGGCCTTACGTGCGGCGGAGACCTTCGAGCGCTTCTTCCCGGCCAGCGCGGCGACGCCGACGGCTGCTCCGGCCGCGCCGGCCGCGATGAGTCCCGGGACTCCGGCGACGCCGTAGGCGATGCCTGCGGCGATTCCGGTTGCGTTCGTGCCGTGGACCAGGAGGGGCAGCGCCTGGGGGCGTCCTCGGCTGGTCTTCGGCTTGTCCGGGGCCGGGTCGGTGGTGGCCTCGGGCTCGTTGACGACGGTGTATTCGGCGGTGTCCGTGCCCTCGGTGGTGGTGCTGTCGCTGGTGGCGTCCGGGGGCGCGGTCGCGGTGTCTGCCACGACGGAACTCCTCACAATGCGTAGCGGAGAGGCGAAGCGAGGCGACGCGACGCGGGGGCGGACACCCCCGTCACCCCCCGGTTGGAGGGCTCAGCAGGGGGCTGGGAGGGGGTTTCCCCCTCGCGTCGCCTCGCTTCGCCTCGCCTCGCCGCTACTTTCCGTAAACGGCGGGGTCGGGGTGCAAAAGGTGCTTTCCGGGCCGCTGTTCGGGCCGGATCGCGCTGGGTGGAGCGGGTGAAGCGGTCGGCCTGGCGGCCGCGGCCGACCCCCGCGACCACCCCGACCGGCGGGTGCCGGAGAGGGTGGCGCGAGGGACGACCGTGGGTACCAGGAGGACCCTTTGATCAGGTTCCGTTTCAGGCTGCGGCCTGCTCCGGAACCTCAATGCCGCCTCCCTTGAGGAGGTCGACGGCCTTGGTCTTGCGGTCCTGCGCGGAGCCGGTGGAGACGCCCAGCTCGTCGGCGATGACGCGGACGGTGACCGCACTCTCGCCCCGGGCCTGGATCATCGCGACGACGCGGTGCACGTCCCAGTCGACCTGGGTCATGCGGGCGAGCGCGGCGGCTTCAACCGCACGCGCCTCGTGTTCAGCCGCACGCACCCGACGCTCAGCGGCTTCCTCGATCGCAGCCTCAGTGCGGGCCTTGGAGAGGGCGATCTCCTCGGTGCCGCGCTGTGCTTCCAGGTCCTTGTTCACCGCTTCGGCGCGGTGTTCAGCCTCCCTCCGCTCGTGTTCAGCGGCCTCTTCGAGGGCCTTCTTCTCTCCGGCGAGGGCCAGCGCCAGGCGCTGCTGCTGCTCCGCCAGGCCGGCCTTGCGGGCGACCTCGTCGCGCTGGGCGCGCGCGGCGGAATCGGCCTGGATCCGGCGCTCCTGCTCGGTGGCCTCGGTGGTCATCTGCTGCTGCTCCAGACCCCAACTGGCCTGCACCTTCTCCCGCTCGATCCGGGAGAGCGTGCGGCGCTTCTCGGTCTCGTCGGCAAGGTCCTGCGCTTCGGCCGCGGCCTTGTCCTCCGCGAGCTTGAGCGCGTGCTGACGCTTGGCTTCGCGCAGTTGAGCATCGGCTTCGGCGCGCTGAATCTCCGCCTGAGCCTCTCGTTCCGCTTCGGCCTTGGCGATCTTCAGCCGACCCTCGGCGCGGATCTTGTCGACCTCCGCTTGAATGCGAGCCTCTCCGAGTTGAACATCGGTCTTGACTCGCTGAATCTCGGCCTCGGCACGCTGAACGGCCGCATGTGCCGCCCGCTGGATGTGCTTGGTCTCCTCATCCAGCGGCACGCCCAGGGCACGCTCCACGCTGAACCCGAACGGGGCCAACTTGAACGGCAGCATCTCGTTCGGTGTTGCCGCCTTGCGCCAGCTCTGCTCGTTGCTGTCGTACTTCTGGCGCAGCCCCTCGCGGTAGATCCGGAGCTGCTGGTGCTGGGCGGCGACCTCCTTGTACGGGAGGTTGTAGAGCCGCATCCGGCGGGCCAGGCGGGGCGTAGACAGCGGGGCGAGGATCCACCGGGTCAGCGGGACCGACCCGAGCGGGGTTTCGCCTGCCAGCAGGTCGGCCATCCGGCCGATGTAGTGGCGGGCGGCCTCCACCGCGACGACGAACAGCACCGGGATGACGCCATGCATGGACGCCGCGAGCGGGTCATCCATCACCGGCCCCGGCGGCGCGGCGGCATTGAACGCCACCGTGGCGGCGGTGAGTCCGTGGGCCGCCCAGCGCAGGATCGGCAGCGGCATCCGCTTGCGCATCATGTACAGGTCGAGGGCGAGCAGCACGAGGATGCCCGCGTCGATCCCGATGGGGAACGCGTAGGAGAACAGGCCGAAGCCCTTGCCCTCCGCGAGGTGCCGCAGGGTGTTGTAGGAGCCGGTGAAGCCGATCCCGGCGAGCACCAGGCCACCGACTCCGGCGATGACTGCGAGCAGCCGCATGGTGCGCGGGTCGCCCTCCGGCTCGGGGCCGGCCTCCGGGGCGTCGGGCTGCTCCGGCTCCTGGGCGTCGTTGTCGGGAGGGCCGGCCGGGACGTCCCAGGGGCACAGGTCGTCGCCGTCCGGGCGGATCACGTCGGGCTTTCGGAAGTCGACGGCGGTCATGTGCTGCGCTCCGGGTCGTCGGTCGAGAAGAACGGTTCCAGGGCCAGGCCCACGCAGAGCCGGACCGCGCCGAACACGGCGAGACCGACAGCGAAGTGCAGGCACGTGGGCCACAGGCCGTTCGCAAACAGGTCGAACAGGGCGAGGACGGTGGCGACCACGGCAATGACCGTGGCCAGCAGCGCCGACAGCGGGCTGCGCGCCACGTCCGTCGTAGTCTTGTCGGGGGCCGGGGCGACGGTTGTACTCATCGGGCGCCCCCGCTGGTAGCGTTGACCATGCGAATCGCTCCTTGTCAGCGGATCGCGAGAACAAAGGAGAGGCCCCCTAGCCGGGGCCTCTTGCTTTTGCCGGGCCATTTCGGCTCTCCGGCGTCGCCACGGCTGGGCGGTCGGGACCGCGGCGGGGAGTTCGAGCGACGGTCAGTCGCGGTGCTCCTTGAGGTACTGGGCGAGCTGGATCTTCACCGTGGCCATGCCGGTGTACGCCGTCATCGCCGCCCACGCTCCGTGGTTCTCCTCCGCGCGCTGGAGTAGCTGGTGCGCTTCATGGACCAGCCGGTCCGGGTCGGCGTCGATGTGGCGCAGCGGGCTGGTAAAGCGGGCCAATATCCCGGCCATCAGGGCTCCTTCGTGCTACCGCTCCTGGACTGTCCAGGAGCTGGAGGCGGCCGCCCGGGGCACGGGCGCCCAATATTCCGCGGTTCCGCGGTTCGGGCGCGGACTTACCTCTCGGGGAACCGCGCGCCGTGCCGGCGAAGGTCGGCGGTCGTGATGCCGAAGTGGCGGCACCGGTCGATCAGCGGCTGGAGCTTGGCGGCTTCAGTGAGCGCCTCGGGTGAGCCGATGCCGAACAGCTGCTGCGTGGCGAACAGTTCGTTGAGCGCGGTCGCGGTGCGGGCGGCGTGCCGCTTGGAGCGGCCCTCCCCACCCACTCCTCCGCGATGCCGTGGACTCCGGGGGCCGTGGTGCTATGAGCAAGTGGCCAGCAGGCGTACGGGAAGACCGGCCTCCCACACTGCGAACAGCCGGTCGACTCAGGCAGCAGCCAGGCCCTCGGCGATGACGCCGGGCCCGTATGCGCGAGCGAACCGGGCGCCTGCCATCAGCAGAGCCGTGATGTCCTCGGCCGTACGGTGCATCCGCTCCGACCACGCAATAGCCTTCGCGGTGTCCGACCCGGTATGGGTCTGGATCACCAGGTCCAACACCAGCCCGGCCACACACTTTGTGTCCCCGTCGCCGTCCGCGCTGGCGGAGATCTCCAGCAGCGCGCTGTACAGCGGCCACCGGAGGTCGCCCGGCCCGAATGCGTTGCGAACCAGGTGCAACACCTCGCTCAACCTGTCCGTGACCGCCGTCTCATCGCCAGTACGGTCGGCGCTCGTCGCGACGGAGGTGTAGGTGCGGACCCAGCCATCCCGGTCCAGGAGAGCGCGGGTGGCCTCCAAGTGGCAGGCGACCTGCTCGCCGGTGACCTGCTCGCCGGACGGGCCGACCCAGATAGACCGGCTGTACTCGCCCATGGCCTCAGCGGCCAAGCGCAGCGTCTCGTCAGTGAAAATCGTCTTCGTCATGCGGGCCTCATCTTTGATCGCGGTCCGGGCTGTCCGGCTCCCAGTCACCGCCCGATCCGGCCGCCAATGGATCGGGCGGTCGGTGCGGGCGGATCAGGCAGCCGTCAACAAAAGGACAATGTGCTCATGTCGGTCCTCTTCGTTGAGGTGAGGTGAGGTGAGGTGTCAGGGTCACGCTGATGCTGGAGGTACTCGTCCTGAAGCCCGGCCAGCCGCTCCGCGAGTGCTACTCCCGTCGGACACGGTCTCGTCAGGCACACGGAACAGTCGTGCTGTTGGCCGTGGTGGCCTGCATGTAGCGGGTGTACAGGCCGTCAGGTGGCACGACGGCCTTTCTGAGCGGGGTGCGTGTCGGCTACGCGGTGACCGGCATCCCAGGCACTCGCGGCCGCCAGAGCGGCGGCCGCGAGCAATAGCTGAGTAGCAGGATGGGACAGACCGCGAACAGCAACGGCCCGGGCCGCGAGGTGCTGCGCGACCCGGGCGCGCCGTATGTGATGCACCTACTTACCGCCGCCGCAGGTGCACGGCTCGTGCCGCACCGACTGGTAAGGCTTTCCGTCGGAGCCGATGCTGTTGACCGTCACGAGCCTTGGGGGGTGTCCACAAGAACTCATCGGGCCACCGCCGCCGCGCTCGCCGCTGCGGAGCGGGACGGGGGGCAGTTGGTGCGATCGCAGTTCCAGCGGTGGCAGAGCGGGCATGCGTCGTTCGCACCCGCCATCGGGAGCGGGCGGGTAAGGCGCAGGATCGGCTGCCGGGTGTACCCGGGTGCCATCTCAGCGAGGGTGCGGCGGGCCCGGCGTCCGGCTGCCCGGGCGCGGTCGTCACCAGTGACGACCAGGCGGTCGACGAGCTGGTGGAACTGGTCGGCCTCGTCCCGCTCGTAACCCCTACTGTCGTCCTCGCGACGGATGTCGTCGGCGATCCCGGCGCGACCCACGAGCCGGGACTTGCACCGGCACGTCTCGAAGGTGCCGTGGCAGACGGGACAGGTGCCGGTCGCGCTCAGTGCGCCGGCGATGGCCTTCAACGGCCATGCGATCATCGTGCTCACAGGTGTTCCTTTCGCGGGGACCTGTAAGCGCCGCCCAGGACTCGACTTCCTGGGCGGCGCGCTTGCGTGGTGGGACTGGGGCCGGGGTCCGGCGCCCATTACCGACGCCGCGCCGAGGCGCGGTTCCGGCAAAAGGCGTCAGCTCAAGCAGCGGCTCGGGAGGCGACCTCAAAGTCCGGCAGCTCTTCGGGAGCGGCCCACTCCACAGAGGCAGGCAATGCCGGGGCGACCACCGAAACAGCGAAGACGCGCGCTGCGGGCATCAGCGCACCGACCGGGACCTCCATGTCGCGGTGCGCGACCGTCTGGTGCGCTGCGACAGCACGATCAGCCAGTCCCGTAAGCACCGTCCAAGCCGCAGCCGGTTCGGGGCGTGCGAGGAGCTGGGCGGCGTGGACCCAGACGTCCTGGATCACGTCGTCCGTGTCCGCCAGGCCCTCACCCAGACGGCCAGCCACGTAAGCGGCAAGGCGAGCGGAGTAGCGGGCGTAGATGGCATCCAGAGTCATAGCCATGGGAGTCCTCAGCTCAAAGGAAGACCGGCCACCAGGTGGTGACCGGCCGGGATCAGAAATAGGAAGGAGCCGCAGCCACCCGGGCAGGGATGGCGGCCGTGGTCATTCGTATCGGTACGCGGGTCAGGCAGTCCGCGCGTATCGCTTGCCCAGTTCGGCCTGTCGCTGGTCGTGCGCCTTCACGTCCTGCGGCGCCAGCGGGAGGCCGGGGGCGCGGAACTCGGAGAGCGTGTCCGACTCCCGCTCGCGGCACTGGTTGTTCGCCTTCTCGACAGCCTCGCTGCACTTGGCCCACTGCTCACCGCGCAGCGCCGACCGCTTCTGAGCGTGCTGCCGTGCTGTGCGCGCTTCCTGGCGGGCCAGGAGCTCATTGGCCTCGCGGTGGTGGTTGGGCGACTTCACGACCACCCGTGCGAAGCGGCGCGCCAGGCGTTCACCGTCCGTGCAGTGCTGGCCCTTCGTGCAGTCCCTGCACCCCTTGCGGTGGGCTAGGTAGGACTGGCGCGTCGACTCCAGCATCATCTCCGCCGCGATCTGGGAGACCGGAGCGGCCGGGGCAGGGAGGGGCTTGTAGTGCTGCTGGGCCGCGCGCCGGTTGTCCTGGGGCATCGCGTCCCGCAGCAGACGATCCTGCCGGGCCTGCCACCTCCGTACATCGATGTCGATGACTACGACCTGGTCGGTGCCGAGGCAAGGGGCGTGCTTCTTGCCTTCCGCGACCTTGTCGGAGATGCAGTGCTCGCGGATCTTGAGGACCGTGTCGCCCATGATCCGGCGCCAGGTCCGGCAGTCGGGGCAGGAGATCGACTTCACTTCGCCCGGACGGACGTTGAAGTCCTCCGGTGCCATGGTGCTGAGCAGCAGTGGCGCACGGCGGTTGGTGTTCTTGGACCGGTTACGACCGGGACGAATGCGGGGCATCGGATCCTCCTGACAGGGGTGGGTGCGAGTGCTGCCTTCTCTGCCGCGCCAGGCCGGCCCTTCGGCTGTGGTCCTGGCGCGGCAGACAGCGCAGCAGCGCCATCGGGGCGAATCAGGTGGAGCTATTCGGTACAGGCGCCTCGGCCGGGGGAGCTCGGCTCACCCCACTGCCGCTGCTCCGAAGAGCAGTGACTCCTGCTGTTTTGCGGTATTGCGGCCATGATGATTTCGCTGCCGGAGCCGGGGAGTTCTCAGCGCTCACCAACAGGGCTGCGGAACGGCTACAGAGCTAGCTCGCGGCTTTCGCCCCGGCCAAGGACCGCAGGGGAGTGCGCCTTGCCACTGCGGAGCGGCACCCGGCAATTGACTTCGAACGCCTCGAAGTCGTCCTGGTGCACGCGAAGGGTCTTCTTGTTGCCGAGCCCGATAGCCACCGCGGGCAGTTCGCCCGCCTCGATGGCCTGATAGATCGTGGACAGGCTGACGTCGAAATACTCGGCGATCCACCTGACCCGGACATAGCGGCCCGATCGGGCGTTGAGCCCTCCGGGCTGCGCCCCCTCTGCCGATTCTGTGGTCTCCGTGGCTTCCATGAGTGACAGCTTAAGCGCATACTACTTTAAGACGCAAGCCCTTAAGGCGAGCCATAATGGTGAGAGCCTCAAGGAAGTAAGGTCAGAGCTCCACGAGCTGGAGGGATGCGATGTCGGACGAAGCGTGGGTGAGTGATTCGGCCCCGTACGTAGCGCCGCGAGAGGAAGGACAAACAGATGCCTGGACCGATCAAGCGGCCAGCCATGGGCGCCGGGGCGGGCAGAAGACGCTGAGCGTCGAGACCCTCCAGCCCACCGCGGCACTGCAGAGCGCGCTCCGCCTGGCCGCTGGCGCCGACATCATCGTGCGACGCCGGCTGATCCTGCTGGACGAGTCTCCGGTGGAACTGGCCGACTCGTACTATCCGGCTTCGATCGCAGCCGGCACCCCCCTCGCAGAGCTTCGCAAGATCCCCGGTGGCGCCGTGAGCCTGCTTGCAGACATGGGATACATCGGCGCGGCCGTGCTTGAGGATGTGAGCACGCGGATTGCCACGCTTCAGGAGTCGGAAGCCCTCTCACTCGAACCGGGCAGTCCCGTGCTGAGCTTGATGCGGATCACCCAAACGGCAGACGGAATCCCCTTTGAGGCCTCCGTAATGACCATGCCGCCCCATCGGCACCTCAACTACCGACTCCTCCGGAAGCAGGACAACTGACCATGCCAAGGGAGCACAAGGACCCGAGATCACCGCACCAGAAGATCGCCGCTGACCTGCGACGCCTCATCACCCGTGGAGACCTGACACCGGGAAGCAAACTGCCGTCTACAGCTGAGCTGATGGAAGAGCACGGTGGCGTCGCCAACACGACCATCCAGAAGGCGCTCCAGATGCTGAAAACAGAGGGACTACTGGAGGGACTTCCTGGCAAGGGCGTCTTCGTCCGCCAGCACGGACAGCAACCCCTCGAACCGATGACGTTCATGACCCCGGCCGCTCCCGGCGAACCCTACAAGTGGATGACCGAAGCCACGAAGCGCAACCAGGCCGGGGGCTCGCAACTAATCGAAGTAGAGGTCGTGCAGCCACCACTCGAAGTGGCCAAAGCCCTGGGACTGGAAGAGGGAGACCACGCCGTCCTGCGGAAACAGATCCTCACGCTGGATGGCGACCCGACCGAATTGACAAGGTCGTACTACCCGCTGAGCCTAGCGAGGAACACGGCGATGATGGAGAAGCGCAGGATCCGCGGGGGCACGCCCGCTCTGCTGAGCGAGATGGGCTACCCCGCACGCGAGTTCATTGACGAGCTCTCATCCGAGATCCCCACGGAAGAAGAAGTACTCGCCCTCGAACTACCGAAGGACATGCCGGTCCTGGTGGCGTTCCGGGCCGTGTACTCCGATGGAGGGCTCCCCATCGAGGTCACCCTAATGACGAAGGCTGCGCACCGGCACCGCATGAGGTACAGGATGCGAGTGCAGTAGCGACTGCAGGAGCGCCCTCGGTTGGCAGTGATCGAGGGCGCATACATCTTCACACCCTTAAGCGTTATCCACTTACGGTGGTAACGTCGAGTCGTTCACCAGATCGACAGAAAGGAACGGCGCCCAGGCGGCTCCTGCGGCACGCGACAAGGTCGCTCGACGACTCCTCGCCTCTTCGCCGCAAGTGACCGCGATGACTCGCCCGTTGGAGCCACCTACTCTCAGACTCCATCTCGGCAATGTATGTTTCGGTAGATCAATCGCCGCGCCAGAAGGGGGCCACGATGTCGAATCTGTTGGACGCCGTCGATGCTCTGATTGAACGTCCTCCCGATCTACCTGAGCCCGCTGTCCGTGCCCGCCTTCGTAGGGCTGACGGCTTGACTCAGCAACAGGTAGCCACGGCCCTCGGAGTGCAGCGGTTGGCCATCGTTCGGTGGGAGGCAGGCACGTCCCAGCCCCGCGCCCCGCACCGGCAGGCATACGCGCACCTCCTGGACCGCCTGGCCGCAAAGTACCCCGAAGCGGCTGATACCAGGCCAAACACCACGTCAGTCGGAAAGATGCGATGACTACATCAAGCCCATAAAACGCAAAGCGGGCCCCGTCGCCACAACGGGACCCGCTTCATCGCAAACCGACTCGCAGTCCTCACAACCTGAGTCGTTAGCAGTGAGGGTGACCTCGCCTGCCGGGTGATGCCAGTGGATCTTGCGATCCGCGTGGTCACCTACCCCCAGGATAGGCATCCGTCACCAGATAGCCAGCACAGGGCCCCTTTTTACCCTGATTGTCTGGTCACATCCGCTGCTTCCGGCTCCCCTACCAGGGGAGATCCACCGCATGCACCGCCCGCACCACCCCCCTCATCGGCTTGTCGGCCTGGCTGCTCCGGCTCGCAGCGAGCCGCCGTCGCGAGAAGTCCCGTCTGTATCTGTCACACAGCAGCCGCTTTTGGCACTTCTTCTAGGTGTGATCAGCAATACGACCCGCCAGTGCCAGCTACGAGTCACAGCCCCCCGCGCTCCAGCCGCGCTGTCGAACTCAGTCGGAATCGACGGTGAGCTCCCGTGGCGCGTCCGCCTTCTTCTCCACGAACACCCAGTGGTCGTTCGTGTCGGCTCCGGGTGGGACGGTCATCCACAGGGAACCGTCGTCGGCGATCAGGAGCACTCCTCGCGCGTGGAGGGTGTGCAGGTGTTCTCGGGCCTCTTCTGGTGGGACGCCCAGAGTCTGAGCGAGGTCGGTCGCAAGGCCTGTCCGGACCACGAACTGATCGAGCTGACGCGCGGCCATAACCGGAACGCGCACCCCGTAAGTCCTGCGGTACTCCAGCACGAATCGCATGCCGAGAGCAGCATCGGAGTCCGGCCCGAAATCGTCGTTGCCCTTCTTCATCGCCTCTTCGTCCGCGCCTTTCGGGGTGTCCCATTCGCGGTAGTAGACACCGGGCGGTTTGAGGTCGTAGAGGTGCTGCGGAAGGACTGGCCTTACGGGGCGTGGGCCGATGCGCTGGGCTGCTGCGGCTCGGCGTGCGGCTTCGCCGGCGCGGCGGGCGGCGGAGTTCTTCTTGGCTGCCATGGCCCGCACAACGATCGGGTCAGCAGCAGGTTCCTGCTCATTCCCGTGTGCTGCGTGGACGGGGGTGCGTTCCTGTGATGTCGAAAGCGGCGCTCGTCGCGATGCAGCCGTACCCGTATGGCGACGCCACGAACAGCTCTGCGGGCATTCCTCGGCAACGGGCCGCGCTGCGGTCGGTGCCGGCCTCCGGCGATGGCGGCCTGGATGACCCGCTGCGCCTCGGTCGCGCGATGCGGCTGCGGTTGCTCGCCGCGGTCCAAGCACTGCTGGCGGACCCGTCGATCGCCGGGCAGTCGGACGTGGCGAGGCTCGCGGCGGTGGTGCTGTACGCGAAGTCGCGGGCGCCGAAGGGTGCGAAGAACGACAACCAGACGTCGATCTGGGTTGCGGAGCTGGGCCGGTGGATGGGCGTGGGCGGGTCCACGGTCAACCACCGGGTGCTGGCGCCGCTGCGCGCGTCTGACGGGCTGCACACGAAGGTAGTGACGAACGAGAAGGGGCACCCGATTCGGCTGGACTGCCTGGTCATGCCGCTGTGGAACGCCCGCAAGAGTGGGGGAGCGGGGCACCCGCTGGCTCTGACGAAGGTGGAGCTGGCGACGCTGCTGCACCTCATCGAGGCGCTGTTCGGGCACGGCTGGACGCCAGAGGGCAAGAAGCCGACGCCGCCGGGGTTGCTGACCGGCCGTAGGGGCAAGGGGGCTGCGACCGACCGGCTCGGGCTGCTGCTGATGGTGCTGACCACGAGGGCATCGGGCTGGCTACAGCTGTGCGGCGGCTCGGTGAAGGTCAAGGAGGGGCGGGGGGCGGCGACGCTGGCCCGGCTGCTGGGCTGCTCACCCTCGGGGGCCCGGAAGGTCCTGGCGCGGCTGACGGAGGCCGGTGTCGTTGCGCGGCAGCACCGGAAGACGTCGACGCGGATGCGCGGCCGGGCCCGGGTCATGCTGCTGCCGGTGGCCCGTGCGTACGGCCGCACGCTGGCCTCTGTGGAGGCGGTTTCGGGCTCCGCTGCCGTGTTTTCGGCGCGTCCCGATGGTGCAGTCGGAGATCATGCTCCGGCCGATACTGCTGGTGCCCTTGGTACATCTGGGATCGGAGGTGCTAAGGACACTGAGGATGCGGTGGATCGGGAGCGTCCCGGTAGTGCAGAGCTCCACGCAGACCACGCTTCTGTGGTTACTCCCGTAGTTCCTCCGCAGCTTGATTGTGGTTTTTCCGGCGAAGGCCGTGGGGGTGAAGGCCGTCGACCGGAGCGCGTATGCGCGGGCGAGGTCCTCGCCGTCGACGGCGAGGTAGGCGCTGCCGTGACCGGGTCTCCGGTGGAGAAGGACGGCCCGCTGCGCGGGGAAAAGCCGAAGAAGTCCCCGGTCGATGAGCGGGTGGGACAGCGCGCTGCCGGGGCTGGAGCCAGCGGCTGGCCGAAGGCCGTGGGTGGTAAAAAGGCGCAGCAGCGGCGGCGGGTCGGCCTGCCTGCTGATCTTCGTCTGCGGGTGGCACTGGGGCCGGTCACGTGGCTGTGGGAGCGGCTGAGCGGTTGGCAGCAGGACCAGGTGGAGGCCGCCGCGAAGACGGAGCTGGCACACCTGGAGGGTCTGCTGGCGCTGCCGGACGGTGCGCCGCGGCTGCTGGCGGACCGGCTCACCGGCCGCCTGGAGGAGACTGGCGGCGAGGCCCTGGTCACCGACCCGTACGGGTGGCTGATCCGGCGGGGCCTGGTGCAGCGGCCTTCGTGCTCGGACCGGCGCTGCGACGACGGGATCCGGCTCGACACCGGCACCGGGTGCGAGAACTGCGCCAACGTGGTTCACATCCGCCGTGCCCGCCGGGCGCGGGTCGGCGCGGACATCGACCGGGAGTTGCCCGGCCTGTCCGACGATGAGCGCTGGCGCGTCCTCGAGGAGCGGCTGCGCGAGCAGGCGGCCGTCAGGGCGGAGGACCTCGTGTGGCGGCAAGAGCAGGCCCGCGTGGAGAAGGCCCGGCGCGATGCGACCCGTGCGGCAGCGGCAGAGCGGGCGGAGCGCGAGCAAGAGGCCGCGGCGGCCGCCGACGTGGCCCGTCAGGAGTTGGCGTGCGAGGACTGCGGGCAGCAGCAGGCCAGTGGGCTGTGCGAGACGTGCGGCTACCGGCGCCGGACCGAGGCGGCGATCGTGGAGGCCGGGCTGGTCACCGCGACCTGGTCGGCCGTGCTGGACGATCCGGCCGACATCGACGCCGTCACCGCCCACGTCCGGGCATCGCTGGAGGCCGACATCGAGCGCACCCGGCGGGAGTTCCTCGACCTGGTGGAACCGGGCGAGCTGGACGCGGACCCGGTCGCTGCGGCGGCCGCGTTCGCCTTCGCCGCCCTCCAGACCGTGGAAGCGGCGCTGCCGGAGTACCGCAGCAACGTGCTGGGGCGGCTGTGCCGGACCGAGGAAGCCGAGGCGGAGGCCCGCCGGGCGTACCGGACCGAGCAGGGGCGACGCTGGTTTCAGCACAACCCGAACGGCGCGGACGCCATCGCGGCGGCGACGAAGGTCGCCGACGCGGCCCGGGAGCGCACCGCGCAGTACCTGCTGGCGACGCGGCTGGGGCAGCTGCGCGAGCAGGCCCGGTCCGCGCCGTGGATGGACCGGCTGCCCGAGTTCGCCACCCGGCAACTGAACGGCGAAGTCACGGGGATGGTGATCGCGTGAGCAGCGTCGACCTCGCACGCCAGGCCCTGCTCTCAGCCCGGGAGGCCGCGAAGAAGAACGACGCCACCCAGGCGAAGAAGCCCAAGCGGCGCACTGGCACGCAATACGCCGAGCAGCCCTGCCTCCGGCGGATCGTCTTCCCGCGCGGCCAGTGGGGCCATCCCCGCGGGCGCACGGAGCAGGGATTTCGGGGGACCCGAGGGAGTCCGCTCGAAGGGACCGTCCCCGCAGGCGCGGCGAAGCAGCCTTGTGCACGGTGAACTTCGACGTATTGCTCGGGATCACCCCCGCGGGCGCGGGGAGCAGGGCCGCCGTGCGAGGCCGCCCGAGCGCGGGACGGGACCATCCCCGCGGTGCGAGGAGCAGTCCGTCCAATCTACTGCGCGGCGAGAGACACCGGACGATAGACCAAGCTCCGCTGGCGGGCCCCAGCACATGATCCCCTGAGCAGACGCCCTTCTCATGTCCCCAGCGATACGGCTCGCAGTCCTACGTTCATGGCGCCAGGCAGCCACCGAAACGACCGTCCCCTGCGGGCACGGGGAACGTGAGTTTCACGGCCAGCGGGCTTCACAGCCGCGGGGGGCATCCCCGCAGGCGCGGGGATGCCCGGCCAGCGCCGGGGGTACAGCAGAAACCGGCGAGGGCCATCCCCGCGGGCGCGGGGAGCAGACCGCAGCAGCGGACTACCGCCAGTTGTGGGAGGGGCCATCCCCGCGGGCGCGGGGAGCAGTCCCATCCCGCCGTCCAGGGTGAAGAAGCATCGGGGCCATCCCCGCGGGCGCGGGGAGCAGATCGTCGTGACGGCGCTCTGCGTCGCGGGTGTGGGGCCATCCCCGCGGGCGCGGGGAGCAGGTCTGCACGGAGGCGACGGTGACGGTTTCGGCGGGACCATCCCCGCGGGCGCGGGGAGCAGCACCGTCGCCTCCGTGCAGACCGTGACCGCTGGGGACCATCCCCGCGGGCGCGGGGAGCAGACGAGGAGTCCCAGCCAGTAGGCCATATCGAGGGGACCATCCCCGCGGGCGCGGGGAGCAGATCAGCGATGGCACATATCCGCCTGGCACCAGGGGACCATCCCCGCGGGCGCGGGGAGCAGCTGAGCTGCAAAAGCAGCTCTCTGCGGCTGGTAGGACCATCCCCGCGGGCGCGGGGAGCAGTGCGGGCCCCGCCATGAGGCGGGGCCTGTTGCGGGACCATCCCCGCGGGCGCGGGGAGCAGCGTGGATGTGAGGACCGGCTGGGTGCCCGTATGGGACCATCCCCGCGGGCGCGGGGAGCAGACTGTCTGACGTGCGACGTTATCTTCGCGAGGTGCTGTTCTTGAGCAGTTTCAAGAATTCCGGCATAGCGTATATTACGATCATTTGTTGCTAATCTGTTGTGTTGTGGGGCCGTTCAGGGCCGGATGATACGGCCTTCGTGAGCGAGGTCCGGTGTCGTTTGCTGGGTCGTTTTCTGCATAAGGCCGTATTGACGTCTGATTTACCTGCTATCTATCTCTCATGACGGCTGAGGGGGAGCCCGGGGCGGGGCTTGGGGGTCGGCTCACGGGACCGGCGCGTTCGGTGTGGGCTAAGCATGACCGGGATGCGGAGGGATGGCTGCCGCTGTGGCGGCACATGGCAGACAGCGGCGCTGTGGCTGGGTTGTTGTGGGACCACTGGTTGCCTGCGAATGTGCGGGGGCTGGTGGCGGAGGCTCTACCGGGTGGGTTGGCGGATGCCCGCCGGTTGGTGGTGTGGCTGACCGCGGTTCATGACATCGGGAAGGCGACGCCGGCGTTTGCCTGCCAGGTGGACCAGCTTGCCGATCGTATGCGGGACCAGGGCCTGGAGATGCGGACCCATCGGCAGTTCGGGCCAGATCGTCGGATAGCTCCTCATGGCCTGGCCGGGCAGGTGCTGTTGGCGGAGTGGCTGGAGGAGCGGCACGGCTGGGCTGTCAAGCAGTCGGGGCAGTTCGCGGTGGTGCCGGGTGGCCATCACGGAGTGGCGCCCGAGTATGGCCAGTTGAACGACCTGTTCGACCGGCCTTACCTGTTGCGGACGCCTGGTCCGAGCCGGGCGTTGTGGCGTCGGGTGCAGGAGGAGTTGCTGGATGCCTGCGCGGACGAGTACGCGGTGCGGGAGCGCCTGGGCGTGTGGCGGGCGGTGGTATTGCCCCAGCCGGTGCAGGTGTTGTTGACCGCGATAGTGATCGTTGCTGACTGGGTTGCCAGTAATCCGGATCTGTTTCCGTATTTTCCGCAGGAATCCCGTAGCGGCGAGGAGAGGGTGGCGGCGGCCTGGCGGGGGTTGAGGTTGCCGCCGCCGTGGCGTGCTCAGGATCCTCCAGGGGATGTGCAGGAGTTGTTCGTGTCGCGTTTTGAGCTGCCGGCGGGGGCGAAGGTGAGGCCGGTGCAGGAGGCTGCGGCGCGAGTGGCGGCCGATATGCCCGAGGCCGGCCTGCTGGTGATCGAGGCGCCGATGGGGGAGGGGAAGACGGAAGCGGCGCTTGCGGTTGCGGAGATTTTCGCGGCTCGTTCGGGTGCGGGTGGTGTGTTCTTCGCGTTGCCGACGATGGCGACAGGCAACGCGATGTTCCCGCGGCTGCTGCACTGGCTGGATTGTCTTCCGGGGGAGGAGCAGGGTGTTCGGCGCTCTGTTCTGCTCGCGCACTCGAAAGCAGCGCTCAATGATCTTTTTGCCGGCTTGATGCGTGCCGGCCGGCAGACGGTCGCCGCCGTCGATGTGGACGGTGGGGAGCAGCAGTGGCGGCCGGGTGAGGCGAAGGGGAGCGCTCCGGCGGAGTTGGTTGCTCATGCGTGGCTGCGGGGGCGTAAGAAGGCGATGCTGTCGTCGTTCGTTGCCGGGACCGTGGATCAGTTGCTTTTCGCGGGGCTCAAGAGTCGCCACTTGGCGTTGCGTCATCTTGCGGTGGCGGGGAAGGTCTTGGTGATTGACGAAGCGCATGCTTACGACACGTATATGAGCGTGTATCTGGACCGGGTCCTGTCGTGGCTGGGTGCGTACCGGGTTCCGGTGGTGGTGTTGTCGGCGACGCTTCCCGCGGCCCGTCGTAGGGAGTTGGCTCAGGCGTACGCCGGCGTCGATGGTGCTGCTGGTTTTGAGGTGTTGTCCGAGGCTGTTGAGTATCCGCTGATCACTGCTGTTGCTGCGGGGCAGACAAGTCCGGTCGTGGAGAGTCCGCAGGCGTCGTCGCGTGGTGGCGAGGTGCGGTTGGAGTCGCTGGAGGACGGTGAGGAGGTTCTGGCCGGGCGGCTGGAGGCTGAGCTTGCTGGTGGTGGCTGTGTGCTGGTCGTGCGGAACACGGTTCGGCGGGTCCTGGAGACGGGGCGGTTCTTGCGGGAGCGGTTCGGTCCCGAGGCGGTGACGGTCGCCCATTCGTGTTTCGTGGATGTGGACCGTGCGGCGAAGGATGCTGACCTGCTGGACCGTTTCGGGCCGCCGGAGAAGGCGGCAGGCCGGCGGCCGGTGGGGCGGCACATTGTGGTCGCCAGTCAGGTCGCCGAGCAGTCACTGGATGTGGATTTCGATCTGCTCGTCACTGATCTGTGCCCTGTGGATCTGATGTTGCAGCGGATGGGGCGGTTGCACCGCCATCACCGGGGTGCAGGTCAGTCGCAGCGCCCTCCCCGGCTGCGTGCGGCGCAGTGCTTGGTCACCGGTGTGGACTGGAGTGGGGTTGTGCCCGTGCCGGTGCGGGGGTCGGTGGCGGTCTACGGGGCGTACGCGCTGCTACGCGCGGCGGCTGTCCTGCTCCCGCACCTTGAGGGTCCCGGGCGCCGGCCGGTCCGGCTGCCCGGGGACATCAGCCCGCTGGTCCAGGGCGCTTACGGGGAGGGGCCGGTGGGCCCTGAGGCGTGGGCGCCGGCGCTCGATGTGGCGTTGGGGCGTCATGAGAAGCACCAGGCTGACCAGGCCGGGCGGGCGGAGGTGTTCCGGCTGGGGCCGGTGGGCCCCGTGGGGCATCCGATCGTGGGGTGGGTCGCGGCGGGTGCGGGGGATGCGGATGACACCCGGGCCGGGCGGGCTCAGGTCCGTGACAGCAGGGAGAGCCTGGAGGTCGTGGTCGTTCAGCGTCGTGCGGACGGGTCGTTGGGCACGCTGCCCTGGCTTGCCGGTGGCAAGGGTGGCCTGGAGCTGCCGCAGGAGCGGGTCCCGGATCCGAGTGCGGCGCGGGCTGCGGCGGGCTGCGGGTTACGTCTGCCGATGCAGTTTTCGTCGCCGGAGGTCATGGACCGGGCGATCACGGAACTCGAGGAGCTGTATGTGCCGGCGTGGCAGAACAAGGACTGTCCATGGCTTGCCGGACAGCTCATTCTGGCGCTCGACATGGATTGTCAGACCCGCCTGGCAGGCTTCTCACTCACATACAGCCAGAGCGACGGTCTTGAGGTGATCCGTGACTGACATGGACGAACAGCCCACCCCTGTGGGGGAGTTATCTTTCGATCTGACGGCCCGGCCGTGGGTGCCGGTGCTGCGGATGGATGGTGTCGAGGAGGAGCTGTCCCTGCGGGAGGTGTTCGAGCAAGCCGGTCAGCTCCGCAGTGTCGTGGGTGACCTGCCCACGCAGGAGTTCGCCCTCGTCCGTCTGCTGCTCGCGCTCGCGCACGATGCGCTGGACGGTCCACGTGATACCGAGCACTGGGCGCGGTTATGGGAAGACGGTGACTGCTTTGAGCCGGTGGCGGGCTACCTCGATGAGTACCTTGACCGATTCGATCTGCTCCACCCCAGCGCACCGTTCTTCCAGGTCGCAGGGCTGCGCACGCCGAGCGGTGAGGTTTTCTCTCTCAACCGGATCGTCGCGGACGTTCCGAACAATGAGCCGTTCTTCACCTCCCGGATGCCGGCAGTGGACCGGCTCGGGTTCGCGGAGGCGGCCCGCTGGGTTGTCCACGCGCATGCGTATGACACTTCCGGGATCAAGACGGGCATCGAGGGCGACGAGCGGGTCAAGGGCGGCAAGGTGTATCCGCTCGGGGTCGGGTGGGCCGGGACGCTGGGCGGGGTGTACGCGGAGGGGCAGACGCTTCGGGAGACGCTGCTGCTGAATCTGGTGGCCTGGGACACTGCCGGGGTCCGGTTCGGTGAGGGTGACCTGCCGGCCTGGCGGCGCGAGCCGTGCTGCCCGGGCCCCGGAGTGCATCGGCGCCCTTCGGGTGTGCGGGACTTGTACACCTGGCAGACGCGTCGGGTGCGGTTTCACTTCGATGCCGGTGGGGTGCACGGCGTTGTCCTGGGCTACGGCGATCCGCTTGGGCCGCACAACATGCACACCGACGAGCCGATGACCGCCTGGCGTCGGAGTGCCGCTCAGGAGAAGAAGCGGGGTGAGGCGCTCGTCTACATGCCGCGCGAGCATGATCCGAGCCGCTCCGCGTGGCGCGGTCTCGAGGCTCTGGTCGTGGGGCGTGCTGAGGCGGGGCATAGCGGCGAGGCCGCGAAGGTGCTGAGGCCGGGGGTCCTGGAGTGGATCGCGAAGCTGGTGAGCGTAGGCGAGTTGCCGCGCGGATACCTCATCCGTACCCGGGTCGTGGGGTGTGTCTACGGGACCCAGCAGTCTGTGGTGGACGAGATTGTTGACGACCGCCTGGTCATGTCCGTTGTTCTCCTGCACCGGGAGGACCGCGAGTACGCACGTGAAGCCATCGACGCGGTATCCGACGCGGAGCGTGCCGTTACAGCACTGGGTGACCTGGCCACCGATCTTGCCCGTGCAGCGGGCAGTGAGACTGAGGGGCGACGGTCTGCCGCACGCGCTCTTGGCTTCGACGCCCTCGACGCCCCCTACCGCACCTGGCTGACAGAACTCGCGACCGCCGAGGATCCCACAGCCCACCGGACCCAATGGCAGAAGAGCACCTTGCGGATCCTTCGCCATCTGAGTGAGGAACTCATCGCTCAGGCGGGCGACGCTGCCTGGGAGGGCCGGGTGGTGGAAGCGAAGAACGGCCCCGAATGGCTCAACTCAGCCCTCGCCGACCAACGGTTCCGCTTCCGTCTTGACAAGGCACTCAGCAGCCCGTTCAGTGCCGGCCCGCAGCCGGGCGCCGGCCCCGCGCCGGGGTCCGCCTCTTCTTCGAAGGTGCCCGTATGACCACCCAGGCCCTGTCCACTCCTCGTCAGCGCGTCGAAGCTCTGACCGGGGAACTCATTGTCCCGCTGCAACGCGGCTACCTGGGCGACCAGTCCTTCACTGTCGGGGCGCTGGCACGGCTGCGCCGCGGTGCGGGCAAGGAATTTTCCCAGGTACCGGACCTCTGGGGCCTTGTTGACACCGGCGGCCTCCACACCACGCCGGGGGAGGGGCTGTGGCCGCTGAGCGAGGCAGAGTTGACTCGCGCGGAGGACGCACTGCACGTGGCTGTGACGCTGTGGGCGCTGCACCAGCAGTCCCGCGGCACGGCCATGCACCGGGCGCAGGCCCCCGGTTCGCCTCGGGGGCTGGGGGCTGGTGTGCGCGCGCTGATGCCCCCGACGAGGGCCGGCGACACGAACGAAGCAGGAGAGGCGGTCCGCAAAAGGCTCGTGCGCGCTGGGACCGCGCCCGGCCTGACCGTGCTGTCGCAGCGCCTGCGGGACATCGTCGTGCTGCTGCACGGCGGGGACATCCCCCTTGACTACGCCCTGTTGGCCGGACAGCTCTACCAGTGGCAGGAGCCGGGCGGCCGCGATGCCGTACGCCGCGAATGGGGCCGGTCGTTCCACTCCTACCGGCCGTCCCAGAAAGCCGGCACCGGCACACCGGCCTCAGATCACCTCACCGACCTCACGGACAAGGACGCCTCGTGAACCGTATTTTCCTCGACGTGCACGCACTGCAGACGGTGCCGCCCAGCAATCTCAACCGGGACGACACCGGTGCGCCGAAGTCTGCTGTCTATGGGGGAGTGCCCCGTGCCCGCGTCTCGAGCCAGGCATGGAAGCGGGCCACCAGGACGTACTTCAGTGCCGAGAATCTTCTGAACCCCAACGAGCTCGGTGTGCGTACGAAGAAGGTTGCCGAGGTACTCGCCGCTCGGATCACGGCCCTTTCCCCTGACCTTGAGGGGGCTGAGGTGCTGCAGCTGGCGGCGGAAGTCATCCAGGGGGCCACGGGCTCCAAGATGGTGGTGCCCCAGAGGAAGGCGGATGCGGCCAAGGACACGGCTGAACAGCCCGCGCCGGAGTCGAAGTATCTGATGTTCCTCAGCGCCCGTCAGCTCGACGGCCTCGCTTCCCTGGCCATCGAAGGTGCCGCGGACATCAAGGGATTCTTCAAGGACAAGGGCAACAAGGCCCGCGCGAAGGAGATCGCTGACACCCGCCATTCGGTCGATATCGCCCTGTTCGGGCGCATGGTTGCAGACTCCGCGGACTTCAACGTCGACGCCGCCGTTCAGGTAGCGCACGCCATCAGCGTTCACCGCGTCGAAAACGAATCCGACTACTACACCGCTGTCGATGACGAGAACACCGAGGCGGAGACGGGGGCCGGGATGATCGGGACCGTCGACTTCAACTCGGCCACCCTCTACCGCTATGCGGCGCTCAGCGTCCACCAGCTCGCCGAGAACCTCGGTGAGGGGCTGCGCGACGATGAGGAGCGCACCACGCCGGTACGGCGGGCGGTCGAAGCGTTCGTGCGGAGCTTCCTCGAGTCCTTGCCGACCGGGAAGATCAACACGTTCGGGCACCACACCCTGCCCGACGCGGTGGTCGTCAAACTCCGCTCCACCCGGCCCATCAGCTACGTCGCAGCGTTCGAGGACCCCGTCACCGGCGAGAGCGGTCACCTTCGGGAGGCTGTCGCGCGCCTGGCCGAGTACATCCCGGACGTGGAGCGCGCCTACGGGGACGACGAGTCCACCGTCACCTGGGTTCTGCGGGTCGGCCCGAACACGGAGAAGCTCTCCGGGCTCGGCACGGAGGCGGAGCGTCTGGGGGACCTGGTCGAGTCGGTCGGCCGCACCGTTGCCGAGCGTCTCGACAAGCCCGCATGAGCGTCCTGCTCCTGCGGCTGGCCGGCCCCCTGCAGGCGTGGGGGGCCTCAGCGCGCTTCGTGCGCCGCACCACCGAGTCCGCCCCCACCAAGAGCGGCGTCATCGGCATGCTCGCCGCCGCCCGAGGCCTGGACCGCGACGACGACACGAGGCTGGCCCAGCTGGCCGCCCTGCGCTTCGGCGTGCGCCTGGACCAACCAGGCACCCGGATCAGGGACTTCCAGACCGCCCATCACGCGGTGACCGGTAAATCGATGCCGCTCTCCGAGCGCTTCTACCTCGCCGACGCCGTGTTCGTCGCAGCTCTCGAAGGAGACCCAGTCCTCCTGGACGACCTGTACAGCGCACTGCGCGCCCCGGTGTATCCGCTCTTCCTCGGCCGGCGCTCCTGCCCACCGGCCCTCCCCGTAGAGCTCGGCATCCGCGACACCGGCCTCCACGAGGCCCTGAGCGACGAACCCTGGCACGCGTCCAGCTGGTATCAGAAGGCGCGCCGCCGCGATGACGCCGTGTCCCTGACCGTGCTGCGCGAGCCACAAGCGGACGAGCAGCACGGCGACACGCTGAGGGACCAGCCCCTCAGTTTCGCTGCCGCGCATCGGCGGCACGCGCTGCGCTCCGTGATCACGGCGACGGTTCAGGTCCCCAATCCGTATGCAGCGGCGCACCGGGGCTGGGCCGCCGCGCGCTGTGTGCCTCGGCATGATCCGTTCGATGCGGTGGAGGAGGAAACCCACTGATGTATCTGACTCGCTTCCGCGTGAATACCGCGCGCCCCGGAGCCCGCCGGCTCCTGTCGTCACCGCAGTCGCTGCACGCGGCGGTCATGGCTTCCTTTCCCGGCCTGCTGCCGACCAGCGGCACCGAAGCCGGCCCGCGGGTGCTGTGGCGCCTCGATCACAACGCGCGGGCCGAAGTCTTCCTCTACGTCGTCAGCCCGGGGCGGCCCGACCTGACCCACCTCGTGGAACAGGCGGGGTGGCCGGCTGCCGCCCTTGACCCAGCCACACCCGGCTGGGAGAGCCGCCCGTACGCACCCCTCCTCGACCGCCTCACGCCGGGCGGACTCTGGGAGTTCAGGCTCACGGCCAACCCGGTGCACCACATCCGCCGCAAGGACGGCGAGCCGACCAAACGCACCGCCCACATCACACCCGTCCACCAGAGGGGCTGGCTCCTCGACCCCGAACGCCAGGAACGAGCCGGGTTCCGTGTCGTCGAAAAGCCTCAGACCCAGCGGCTCCTGCCCGGCGGCACCACCCACAAGAACCATCCGCATCACGGCGACCGCTACGAGCTGGCCGTACGAGACGAACGGGCACTGTCGTTCAACAAGTCCCGCGACAGCAGGTCGGCCCACCAGGTGAAAGTCGTGACCGTGACCTTCGACGGGCGCCTCGAAGTCACCGACCCCGAGGCACTGCGCCGCACCCTCACCCAGGGCCTCGGCCGCGCCAAGGCCTACGGCTGCGGGCTCATGACTCTCGCCCCCGTTCAGACATCCCCCCGGGTCAGGGGAGAGGACAGGTGACAACGGTCGGTAAACGGGGCGCTCTCACGCCGCGGCATCTCACCCGCACCGCGGAACGCGTCTCCTTCATCTACCTGGAACGCTGCACCATCCACCGCGACTCCAACGCGATCACCGCCGAGGATGCCGACGGCACCACACACATCCCCTCCGCCACCATCGGAACTCTCCTGCTCGGCCCCGGCACCCGCATCACCCACCAGGCGATGAGCGTCCTCGGGGAGAGCGGAGCCGCGGTTGCCTGGGTCGGAGAACACGGCGTCCGCTACTACGCCGGCGGCAGAGCCCTGAGCCGCTCAGCCACGCTCGTCGAAGCCCAGGCCACTCAGTGGGCCAACATGCGCAGCCGCCTCGCTGTGGCCCGCGCCATGTACCGCCTCCGCTTCCCCGACGAAGACCCCGCAGGCCTGACCCGCCACCAGTTCCTCGGCCGCGAAGGGGACCGTGTCAAAGACTGCTATCGAACCCAGGCCGCGCGTACCGGAGTCCGTTGGCGGGGAAGAAAGTACACACCCGGCGACTTCAGCAGCGGTGATCCCGTCAACCAGGCGATCACCGCTGCGGCGCAGTGCATGTACGGCATCGCTCACGCTGTTGTCGCCTCCCTCGGATGCAGCCCCGGACTCGGCTTCGTCCACTCCGGTCACGAACTGTCCTTCGTCCTGGACGTTGCCGACCTCTACAAAACCGAAATCGGTATTCCCCTCGCGTTCGACATCGCAGCCGAGGACGAGCAGGACGTCGGCCAGCGCACTCGCCGCGGACTGCGCGACCGCATCCATTCGACCGGACTCCTGGATCGCTGCGTGAACGACATCAAACAGCTGCTGTTGCCCGACAGACCAAGCGCAGGAGAAGACGAACTCGACCGAGTCACGCTCCAGAGCGACCAAGGCCACCAGGTAGCAGCCGGTGTCAACTACGGAACCGATGAAACGGTCACCTGGTGACCGTCATCGTCCTCACCAACTGCCCGCCCGGGCTTCGGGGATTCCTCACCCGCTGGCTCCTCGAAATCTCGGCGGGTGTCTTCATCGGCAACCCCTCAGCCCGCATCCGCGACGTGCTTTGGAACGAAGTCCAGCAATACGCGGGCCAAGGCCGAGCCCTACTCGCCCACACCTCGAACAATGAACAAGGCTTCACCTTTCGTACGCACGACCACGCATGGCGTCCGACTGACCATGAGGGCCTGACACTGATCCACCGCCCGGGCGCTCAAGCCAAATCGCCCTCCCCAGGACCGAAAACATGGAGCAAGATCGCAAAACGGAGGCGATTCGGTGCTAGATGAGAAGTTTTGCAACTCCATCCCGGTATGTCGGAGTCGGTCAAACTACTCGGAAAGAAGCGCTGCGGCTGGCTAAACCGCAGGTCGCGCAGTCTGCTCCCCGCGCCCGCGGGGATGGTCCCGTCGATGAGTTCGACCAGATCAAGGGGGGATACTGCTCCCCGCGCCCGCGGGGATGGTCCCCCGGTCGGCAGCGAACTGAAGAACCCCGCGCGCTGCTCCCCGCGCCCGCGGGGATGGTCCCCAGCGTCCACGCGTCCCCGTCCCGCTCAACCACTGCTCCCCGCGCCCGCGGGGATGGTCCCGACGCCAAGGTCAAGGCGCTCCCGCCGAAGATCTGCTCCCCGCGCCCACGGGGATGGTCCCCTCATCCCAGCTCTCGGCATCGCCGCCGCCGTCTGCTCCCCGCGCCCGCGGGGATGGTCCCGGGTTCGGTCTCAGGCCCTGATCCGGAGGTGACTGCTCCCCGCGCCCGCGGGGATGGTCCCCAGCACATCAACGAGCAGCCCGCACCGCTGCGCTGCTCCCCGCGCCCGCGGGGATGGTCCCGGGCCGGCGGCGTTGACGGTGGTGCGGTGCCGGCGGCGCAACCGGACCCCTTCGATCCCGGACTCCCGCATGATCCTGGCGACCCGCTTGTGGTTGACCGCCTCACCGTTCGTCTCGCGGAGCTCGACGGTGATCCTCGGGGGCTCCGTAGGTGCCGTCCGATTCCTGGTGCACCGCCCGTATCCGGGCGGCCAGGCGGCCGTCGGCCACCTGCCGGGCGGCCGACGTGGGTGGGTACACCTGTGCGTTCCCCGGCGATGAACGGATGGGCCGGCAGCCAAGCTCGTGACGGAAGCCTGGCGGGTGGCCCAGCACCCGCATCGTCGGGGCCGTGCTCAGCACCGACCATCTCGTTGGCCGCCACAGGGGACTCCGGGACCACCGAACCAGCGTCACCGTGAGAATCGATGTTGCGTCCCAGCGTCGTCCCGACGCTGCGATTTCGGTGAACTTCGGGTCCGGAAGCTCCGAGACCAGAGCTGGCGAAGCACGCACGTCAGGGTCGAGGAGTAGCACCTCCGCGGCAATCGCCGCCCTGAACGAGCCGCTGGGTCTCGTGTGTCATGCGCGCACCCTACGGCGGCGGGACAAGTCCTAAGACCTGTCCCGTAACTGCTGGTCACAGGTGAGATGATCTTGCTGTGGCTGGTGTGATCACGGCGTCGGAGCCGTCTTGGATAGCCCCGTTCACGGGGCTGAGCCCGCGTATCTTCGGCAAGTTGGTGACTGCGCTGCGCCGCGAGGGTGCGGATCCGGTGCGCAAGGGCCGCCCGTGGTCTCTTCCGCTGGAGGACCGGGTGCTGCTGGTAGCGGCGTACTGGCGAACGAACTTGACGTTGCGCCAGCTTGCCCCGCTCTTCGGTATTTCGAAGTCCGCGGCTGACCGCATCATCGATCACCTCGGTCGTCGCTCGCGCTGCGGCCCCGCAAGCGGTTCCGTAAGAACACCGTGCTCATCGTGGACGGCACCCTGGTGCCCACCCGCGACCACACCATCGCCGAGCAGTCCAAGAACTACCGGTACTCCACGAACCACCAGGTCGTTATCGACGCTAACACTCGGCTCGTTGTGGTGGTCGGCCGGCCTCTGCCCGGCAACCGCAACGACTGCAAGGCGTGGGAGGAGTCCGGCGCGAAGGCCGCCGTCGGTAAGACCATGACGATCGCCGACGGTGGCTATCCGGGCACCGGGCTGGTGATGCCACACCGGCGCCGCAAGGGCGAGGAACTGCCCGACTGGAAACACGCCCACAACAAGTCCCACAAACAGGTCCGCGCCCGCGTCGAGCACGTCTTCGCCCGTATGAAGACCTGGAAGATCCTCCGCGACTGCCGCCTCAAGGGCGATGGCATCCACCACGCCATGCTCGGAATCGCCCGCCTGCACAACCTCAACCTCGCCGGATAGACGAGCGGTCGGGCTGGTCACCGTCCACGCCCACACCAGGCAGAGATCATTTACGGGACAGGTCTTAGCCGGTATCGCAACGCGATCGCCATTACTACGACCCGCGCTGGCGGCGGAACTCGACGACGCTGGAGCGGCAGACCGGCCCCGCCGCTCCAGCAAGACCAGAGAGACCGGGTGCGAGGGCTACCGTCGCGCGGCTCGCCTCGCACCGCGTGGTCGCTGCGCCGCGGCGACCACCACCAACGGTCTCGCACAGGCTGGTCTGGCGCTCGGTATGTTGCGATGGGGCGGTGCGCGTCACGGCCCTTGTAGAGGTTGAACCCAGATACGGGTGCTTGGCCGCTACCCTGAGTTGTCAGGACTGGCTGAGTAGGAGGAGACGCGGGATGACGAGCGCACCCGACTACACGTACGGCATCGATTCCGAACGCGCGCTCAAATACGCCGTCCAGCACATCCGCGGGGACCGTGTCCAGATCATCGAGGGGATCATTGAGCCCGTGTCACCGACCTGGGACCACGAGCGGGCCGCCCGAGTAGTACGCCGCCAGCTCGAGGACCGTGTTGACGAACTCGGATGTGTTGAAGGGTCCGGGAACCTGGACTTGCCCGGGTCGTCGAACTGGTACGTGCCCGATATCGCCGTCGTTCCTGAGGAACTTGCCAGGGGCGGCGGGGCGCTGCTCCCCGATCAGACTTTCCTCGTCGTGGAAGTGACGTCGGAGTCGAACGCTGAATCCGACCGGATCGTGAAGCGGCGCCGGTATGCCGAGTACCGGGCCCCGCTCTACCTCCTCGTCGACCGGATCGAGGGCAGCATCACCCTGTTCTCCGAGCCCGGACACCTGGGCTACACCCGCGTTGACGGCCCGCACCCGTTCGGTGCGGTGGTACGACTGCCGGACCCGTTCAACCTGGACCTGGACACTAGCGGCCTATCGCCGGCCTGAGTTTGAGCCGGTAGCTGTACAACGGAAATGAGTCTCGCGATCCGGGTGCTCTCCCGTTCGGGAGCGGTGAGTGCGTTCTGCTGCAGGTGAGAGGAATCGGCCATTCCCGTGCGGTATTTCGTCGTTTGGGCGGGATGGGCAGGGTGTGGTGGAGTGATCGGCCGTAGTTTCGTCGCGCTGTCGTCATGACGGGTGCACAGGGTGCCTGAGTGGTACGACGGCGAGGGGGAAGTACTTTGTTGTTCGGACGAATGCGTACGGCTGTGACCGCTGCCGTGGCGCTGGCTGTTGCGGGTACATGTATGGGGGCGGCTCAGGCCGACCCGGCCCACAATGAGCTGAAGGTGACGCAGAGCCCGGCGGCCATGGCTGCCAGTGCCGGCGCGGCCGCCGGCGCCACGTGCAGGGTCAACGCGGTTGTCTACAACCGGAGCGTGGCGTGCCAGACCTCTCAGGCGAGTGTCCAGGTGCTGCGTAACGGCAAGGAGGTCGGGCGGGCGACGTTCACGATCAGCCACGAGATGACGCTCAACAAGAAGTCGCTGAAGTGGTCGGAGACCACACGCGTCAGCAAGGCGGCGATCGCCGGTAGTGCCAGCGGTATCCGGATGGCGACATCGGTCTCCTGCGGCAGCCCGTGCAAGGCGACCAGCCACGTCTCCAGCCACACGCTGGGGGCTGCCTTCTCGGGCAAGGTCGACTACAGCGACGGGGTCAAGAAGAACAAGATCCACAGCAGCGCGGCCAAGTACACCTTCACGTTCAGCAAGCCCGGCTACACCCTGGGAAGTTTCTCGTATTCCTCACTGGGATTCCGCTGCGACGACTCCTTCTGGAACGCGGCCAACACCCGCCGCATCCTGAGCCCCGGCTGCGTCTTCCCGAAGTACAAACCCACCCTGACGACCATGAGCACCCTGCCCGACATCGCGAAGAACATCCGCAGGATCCAGGGCAAGGGCGGGCACTACGGCAAGCCCGGCTCCGGGCACCCGCTGCGCCGACTCACCAGCGATGCGAAGGCGAACGCGAACCGGCGGGCTGTCTGCGGAAAGGCGAAGCCTGTACCTGGCAAGTCCTGCGATGAGTACCCGTTCGCCAGGACCTACGAAGGCGGCACGGCGCTGCCGGCAGCCAGCCGTGGCATTGCCATGGTCCCGGCCACGGAACAGGACAAGCAGGGGGGCCGGATCATCGGCTTCTACAAGCAGGAGCGCGTCATGGACAAGGATGGCTTCTGGGTCGCGGTCTGACGCGACGCGCGTGTTTCATGCTGCGGTCCCACTCACCGGTTCGGGTGTGTGGGACCGCAGCATGGTGTCCGAGGTGGAGGATCGGGGAGTGATGGCGGTTCAGGGGCCAAGCCGAGTACGGGTTTCGCATCATCAGTACGTCATGTTCGACACGGATGCCGAGGCACCGGAGCAGGACATCGACGACAGGCTCGAAGGTAATGGGTTGGTCCGTGTCAATGACGAATCGACCTACGCCTCGGTCCTGACCGGTACCTCCTATGGCGACGTCGATGTCGTTTTCGATGTGACCGGCGTCGAGCCGCCGCTGGACTGCGAAGGCTGGGACGAGGTCGTCGAGGTCAGTCTGTACTTCCCGGCCGAGGGCCCCCTGGTGGGCGATCCCCTCTCCGACGACCTGGACGAGGTGCCCCTCCTCGGAGATCCGGAGGAGCACCAGTGGTGGAGGTTCCGGGTCCACGCACGCGGCCGGGACGCGGCAGCCGCCGCCGGCGATATCTACGCGGATGAGGGCGACACGGTCCTGGAAGAGCACCTCGTCCAGATTTGGGCCGCCCCGAGGACAGCCGAGATCCGGCACCGGCTCACCGACCAGGCCGGCCGTCGAAGTCGTACGGCCGACACCGATAAGTACGCCGAGACAAAAGCCGCGGAGACGGACCACGCGGCGCTGCCGCCCACCCCGGACCAGTACAAGCACCTCACCCCGCAGCACACCGAACTGAACGCTGACACCCCGGACGGCACCGACAGCCCCGCGTAACCCCGACACCCGGCCGTATCCGTCCCGCGATCCCGGGGTGCCGGCGGCCGCCCCAGACACCCGCCGCCCGTTCCAGGCATCATGTGCCCGGCGCGAACGTCCGCTCCCTACACGTCCTGGCGCCCACGAAGGCCGGCCCGGCCGTGTCGGTTGCCGCGGCTCCACAACCGGCGGCGCCCGCCGTGCCGGTGCAGCGCCGGACTCCGCCGGACGGATATCGCCGTGCGATCGAGGCGCACGGCCAGGCCGTGCCGCCGCCACGGATGGCCCCGGGCATCGCGGAGGGGGTGGAGCGGCAGAACAGGGCGATGCGCGAGCTCAGCTGCAGGGCCTTCCCCGAGCCGCCCGCGGTGCCGGATGATGCACCGGCTCCGATGGGCCCGGTCCGCGTCCAGCGTCGCCGCCAGGTTGCGGCGAGCGAGGCCGCCGCGCTGCTCCGGGCCCGAGCCGAGGAGGCCGGCTTTCAAGGAGGGGCGTGCTCGAACTCGGCGATGGAGCCGAGGGGACGTTCACACTGAAGCCCGCGGTTCTCGCTGCGTGCCGGGGCTACCCTGCTGATATGCCCACGTGCCCAACTGGCCACCGGTCACTCTCAGATGACTTTTGCGATGAGTGCGGTGTGACGATGCCATCGCCGCCCGAGCCGCAGGTGCCGAAGCGGCCACCTGGGGCCGACGACGGCCCGGATGGCTTCTGCCCGGACTGCGCCACGACGCGAACGGGCCGGTACTGCGAAGCGTGCGGCTTCGACTTCGGCTTCGGCTTCGACTTCGCCAGCCCCGAGCCTGGTTTCGTCTGCCCCCAATTCCAACTCCCCGCGCGTCCTCTTCCCGACCTGGACACCAGCGTCGAGTCCGCCCGGGCAGCCGTCCAACGCTCTTCCGAGCCGGCGATCTTTGACGAACTGATCACGGGAGGCACGGTGGCAGCCAGCTTCACGGCGGCCGCGGCCATCGCGAAGGCGCAGATCGAGGCCACTACTCAGCGGAGAAGGAACGCACTGGACGCGGAGACCAAGCGCCTGGAGATCGAGTCTCAGGAGCGCCAGGGCACCTTGCAGCAGCGCGAGGAGACCAAGCGGGCACGGATCACGGCTCGAAGCCAGGTGCAGCATCAGGCTCCCGAAGAGGGAGCCGGATGACCACAGGGCGACCCCGTACGGGAAGAGCGCGGCCGGCACCGACCGTCCGCGCCGGCTCGATCCGCCGATCGGCAGGAAGGGCCGGGGGTAGGGCCGGCTCCTCGGGGCGCGCGAGCTCCTCGGGGGTGGGCGCGTGCCGGATGACGCACGGCTGGCCGCTGAAGTCGACGGTGATCGTGTGCCGCAGCACGGCGGCGTCGTATAAGACGTGCTCGATCTCCAGGCAGGCCCGGTCAGTAGAGATCCCGAAGTCGCGGGCCTCCATGGCGTTCTGACCCGCAGCAACTCCGCCGACTGTGCGCCTCACACGGCATTCCAGCAGGTACACACATTGCAGGGTTGCACGGGAGAGCGATCCGTCACGAGGTGACAGCCCTGCCGGTACGGTCCATACCATGGGCTTGGAGAAGGTGTCGTACGGGTGGTTGGCACGAGCCACGCTGACGGTGATGGCATGCGGGGTAGCGGCCGTGTGCTGGCAGCATCCGCCCGCTGTCGGCGGCGTCGTGGCGGCCGCGGTCATTACCGCCGCGATCTGGTGGTTCCTGGCCGGCTTGTCTCTGAGCAATGCGATCTGGTCCGGTCTGGTGAGCCAAGACATGACCTGGCACGCCCGCCTGCGCCCCGACGGCCCGGTGCACAGGGGCGGCCCGATCGACCCGGACACTGAGTTCATGGTCGGACAGATGCGCCAAGTCGAGGACCGGGTGCAGGACTTCATCCGCGCATCAGACCTGGAGCACGTCTCGCTGGCCGTGACCGGCGGTCGGATCGGCCTGTGGCACGAAGCGGCATCGACCCGCTCCGGACGCGGCGGTCATGTCGACCTGGGGTACTTCTGGCTGTTTCCCGACCGCAGCAACGTCCTGCCCTACATCCTGGAGCACGAGCTTGCGCACCTTCGCCGCAATGATGCACGGGCCCGCCTGGGCACCACGACGCTCCGCGCCGCCCTGATCGTGCTGTGCGCCGGGCTCCTGCCGCTAGCCCAGGCCCTCCTCGTTCTGGCCGTCCTCACCGCCGTCGGCATCGGCTACCAGTGGTGGACTGAGCTGGCCTGTGACCGCGAGGCCGCACGCCACTGCGGCCGCCGCGTCGCGGTCGCGGCCTGGAAGCAGGACCTGGCCGATACCCGCCAAATTCCTCTGGTGCGACGGCTGTGGGCCGCGCTTCTGGCGTTGCGCAGCCACCCGCCGATGCTGCTGCGGGTGTGGTGGGCTCGTCTCGCCCCGTCCGGGAGCGCGTGACGCCCCCGTCGGGTGCTGCCCAACCGGCTGACGTCGGGGCGGTCCCCCGGGCATGATGCGGTCGTCCTCCACCTCGACCGATCCCGCAGGCTTCTGTGTTTCCCGGCCCGCCCGGGGTCAGCGCCGGCATGGTGTGCGGGGAAGATCCCGTGTGCTGCGGCCGTGGCTCCCGGCGCAGCACACGGCACGGTCGGGAGGGTCAGGAATGCAGGATGAGCTCGGGCATAGAGGATGCGGCGGTGCTCGGCCACATCACCGCGTCGGGGACTCGGCTGTGACCGGCGTGGCCATGTTCTGCCTGGTGGGCCGTATGGACGCGGCCCAGGAGCGCTGTCAGGGCGGGGGGCTCGAAGGTCGCCCTGTGGCCTTCGGCGAGCTCGTGGATCAGGGCGCTGAGCCCGGCACATCCGAAAGTTCGGTGGGCGTAGTCGGTCGCGGCGAGTACCAGGGCCTGGCAGGCGGTCATGTTGGCGGCTGCCACGGTGCTCAGGGCGCTGCGGGTGAGGTCGTTGTCATCAATGGTGAGTCGGCCGCAGTCGCAGAACCCCATGCGCTTGGCCAAGGCGAGGGACTCCCCCTGGGGGAGGAGGTCGGAGATCGCGTCGACAGCCACAAAGCCGAAGTCGATTGCGACCTGGTAGGCGTGATGGCACATGGCCGGGTCGGCGGCGAACTCGCAGGTCAGCGGGGCGTGGGGGCGGTTGACGACTGGTGGCCGCGGTGAATGGCGGCGGCGTGAGGACGGCATGCAGCGTTCAACAGATCCTTGCGCGGGCGGTCACCGCTGCCTCACCCGCTTGGCGTACACGCGTATCTCGTCAACACGACACCCAACACGCCTCGGCCGGAGGCGGCCGGCGGCCGCGCAGGGCGTCCAGGCCTTCATCCTCGCCCTGGAACGTCCCAGAGCGGACCCAGCTCCTTCACCTGACAGCGTGCGGTGCGGGCGCCCAAGTAATGGGTCACGGCCCAGAAACAGCTGTGGCTGACTGGGCACTGGTCACCAATGGGTACCGCCGCCCAGGCGCGCCCGAGCCCAGGTCCGGTTGAACGGGACACTGCTTCGATCGCAGGCGACTGCCCGCTGCCGGGACTCAGCGAGGGCGGGGTCCCAGCACTGCCTCCGCGCCAGGGATCAGCCACAAGCTGCTCAGCCGGTCGTCTTGGGTGTCGCTGGGTACGGATGATCGGCGTGCCCGCAGCGGCGGTTGGGCGGCTGTTTGCTGGTTGGTCTTCTGCGCCGGAGGTGTCGTCAGTTGGCCCGCTGCCGGGATCTGCTCACGGGCGATGCGGCGCTGGTAGGTGATTCCCGGGCGGGTGCGGTACCAGCGGTTTCCGTCGTCGAGGTGCAGCCAGCCCTCGTCCGCCAGGCGCTGCACGGCGCCGCTCAGCCACTCGTCCGGCCATGGAGCGTCCGGGTTCTCGTCACAGTGGGCCGCGACCAGGACGCGCAGGCGCGGGCCGTGGCCGTGGCGCTGGACGTGGTGCAGCGCCAGTGTGTGTCCTCGGCGCACCGAGAGCAGGCGAGGGTCCCCACCATTTTGGGAGAAACGCCGCTGCCACTCCGCGTTCAGTTCGTTGACGTCCTGGGCAAGGGGGATGGTTATGCGGCATCGGCAGCACTTGATACGGCGGTTTGCTGTCCAACTCCTGCAACCACCGGGAAGGCACGTGCGGGAGGAGTGTGCAGGCCGGGACACACCCCGGCGAGCAGTGCTTCCAGGCCTATTGGGAGACGCCGCCGGCCGGACCGCTGCGCTGGCTGTACGGCAGAGGGTCTATGGCCCACCGCCCCCTTGACTCCCGGGGTATCACGCGAGAGGCGCTTCTCACTCAGCCAGGCCAGCGAAGCATTCGGAGCAGATACTTTCCTCGTCCGTAGGCCTGTAGAGCCGCCCGCACTGCATGCAGTCCTGCAGGTCGTCCTGTACTTCAGCGCAGTTGAAGCAGAGGGGGACCGATCCGCCGCTGGTGACTGTCTCGGCTTCCAGGACGAGCGTTGGCGTGTCGCAGTCCGGGCAGTCCACGAGGGTGTCCTCGTAGGGGTCTCCGGGTGCCGGGGAGTAACCGAAGGCGTTGTCGTACGTGCTGGCCAGCTCTAGCGGGTCTGTCCAGTCGCGGGGACAGAAAAGACAGCTGTTCGTGTCTCCATCGACGATCAAGGCCAACTGCTGGCAGTCAGGACAGGAAACAGTTCGGTCTTCGTGTCCTTTGAGGTCGTTCTCCTTGAGCCGCTCCATGCGGCTGGTGACGTAGCTCGCTATGCGCGTCAATCCGGTCCGGATCTCTTCCAGATCGTCCGCAATGGCGGCCTCGTCGTCGGCGTCGAGGTCGGGCAGGAGGTGCTGGTCCAGGAAGCGGATCAGGAAGTCGAGCACGTCGGCTGCACGTGTGAGTACGGCGTTGGCCTCTTCGGTGATGCCCCAGTGCTGGAGCTGGTTCCGAGTGGTCGCTAGGTCGAGCAGCGTCTTCTTGTCGTCCGCACTGATGTCGAGGCCGACGGCTTCGACGAGGCGACGGACGGTCTCGTTGTTGGTGGCGCTTTCGAACTCACCCTTCTCGAACTTCTTACGGTTCGTCTTCTCGGCCTTTGAGATGACAAGGCTCCAGTGCTCCTCACGCAGGCGGGCCTTGAGAAGCACTTCGGCGGCCGCTTGGAGGTGGAGGACGGCGTACTTGAGGTCACGCTCGCTCGGCTCGCCACTTTCACGGGCGAGTCGGTCGATGACATCGCGCAGGTAGTCGATTCCGTTTGGGACTGGGGGGTAGTGGATGTGTCTCTTTTGCGCGTCAGCGTCAGCCATAGCTGCCTCGTTCTGCTTCTAGTTGCCTGGGTGCTGAGCTCAACATACGCAGCGTAATGAGGCCCGGGTGGGGAGTTCATCGACAACTAGGCTCGTCCGGATTTTGTGCCACTCCAGGAGGTCCTGGAATGCAACGGCCGCCGGGGCGGTCCCAACCTCGATCAGTGCCCGGGTGCCGTCTCGCTCGCCGTGGATCTTGCGGGCCTGTGCCCACCAGGCGTCGTGGACCGGGGTGAATTTGCCTGCGGACCGGGCCTGTTCGAGTGCCGTGGCGCCGGGGAAGGCGCCGGGCTTGCGGATGAGGGCTTCGAGGTAGTGGTCCAGGTCCAGTCGGCAGCTGCCCTTCGCGATCAGCCTCTTGTGCCGGGCGACTTCGACGTTCCGGTCGTTAACCACCAGGTGGGAGGCGTGCAGAACGACGCGTACCCGCTTGCCGATCAGACGGGTCGGGACCGAGTACCGGTTGGTCCGGACGGCGATCTGGCTGTAGCGGTCGACCCGTGGCGTGAACAGCCGGACCGACGAGCTGTGGCAGGCGCGACATCGCGAGCCGGCGACCCGGTCACACCGGCGACGATCCCTTCAGCACTCCGGGGCGGCACCTCCTGTGCTGAAACGGGGGCCAGCCAGCTCCTCCCGGGCGCCGCTGGGCTCACCAGCGTTCCACGACGGGCATCGTGCGTCCTGAATCGCGCTTGGACCGGATGAACTGAAGAGGGCCCATCCAATCGCATAGCGGGGCAGATCAGGACGTGTGTGGGTTCCTGGTCAGGCCCGTGGGGTGGTCCTGGAGGTGAACGGGATCACCGGGCGAACATGACGGCGAGTTGGTCAAACGGGTCGCCCATCTGGATGGACACAGCGCGGCGCCGCACCGGGGTCTACACGATGGGAAGGGCATGCCAGCGGCAGCCTGTAGATCACGCCTCGTGCTTCCTGCGGCACGAGAAGTGCTCGGGCAGTCCTTCGGGACCGGGGAGGCTTGCGGGCTGACCGCAGCCGAAGCGACAGAGGGGGATCGCCCTTCCGGACGCGTCGACCGGCACTCGCGCTGCCTCGGAATCCCGGGGGCGGGACTCGAGGACGATCGAGCGGCTTCCGCGTTTCTGCGTCGGCTTGGGTCGTACATCCGAGGCCGGGCGGTCCTCGGTGCACTTGTCGCGCCGATCACCGTGCCGTACCGCTGCCTGACTCTCTTTCTTATCCGGGCTGGGCCCGTTCGCGTCGAGGTACTTCTGCCACTGCTGCGCGGGGAGCCACCCGTGGTGACCCCCTCGCTGAAACGGGATCCGCTCGCCGGCCGCGGCTTCGACGATGAACCGGGTGAGGGTCAAGCCGCCTTCTCCGGTGAAGGCGCTCGACTGGTGGGCGGGGACGAGGAGGCGGTGCCAGCCTCCGCAGTATCCGGCGTCGGTGGGGTTCTCCGGGTTATAGGGCTTGTCCGGGCACCGGGTAAGCGCACCGCTCTGAGTGCACTGGCCCTCCTCCAAGACGAAGTTGCCATCCCGGATCGCGATCGGGTTCTTCTGCACGCGAATGACGGAGGCCGGCAGGTTAGGGGTGCGGACGTAGGGCACGGTGCCGATGCCTGAGTGGTCAGGGTCGGCGAAGTCCCAGACCGACTGGATACCGCCACGCCGACGAAACCCTTCCCGTGCACGCATTCCGCGGGCGGTCTGGGCGCTCAGCTGCGGTTCGTAGCCCAGGACGATGCCGTTGGCGCCGGTGATGCGCACATCGAGGCGCGCGTTCCCGTCGGGAGTCTGAGACTCAATCTCGGCGGGGAAACCGTGGTCTTCGGAGTCCTTCGCGACGCGTTCCTTTCGGGCGAGGTGCTCGTCGGACTCGTGACTGATGGGTTTCTCCCCGGGCTTCCGGTAGTGAGAGGCGAGCCACACGTTGTCGCGCTGGACGAGGTACATGGAGACGCGCCGGCCGCGGAGGTCCCGGCAGTCGGGGCAGATGAGGCCTCGCTTGTCGACGGGCACACGGCCGCGCATACGGATGAGGACGTCGAGGAGACCCTGGCCGTGCGGGACGCCTAGGTCTGCCCGGTCCAGGTCGAGGTTCCGGCCGGCCGGTTCGTAGTAGACAGGGTTGCGGTAGAGGTCTTCGTCGCTGTCGATCTGGAGGTCGTCGTCCATTGGTACTCCCCACAGCCGCCACGAGTAGGACTCATAACGGTACGGGGAGGGTCTGACAACGCTCGGGTACCGTCACCCAAGGTCACTCCCGACAACTGAGTGCAACCAATCAAGAGTCAGAGGGTGTCGGGGTGGCGGCGGCGGTGACCGTGGTGTGGGTGGGCGGGCACTACGTGAGGGGAATCATCCATTCCCGACGGGCCGCGACCCGAAGACGGTGCCCGGGCTTCCTCTAGGCGACGCCCATCCATACGCCGGGGCCGAAGGTGCCCTTGATGTCGGAGGCGACGGACGTCGGGTCGACTTCGAAGCCCAGTTCGTAGACGACGGTTTTCTGCGGGGCGCGGATCTGCAGGCGTACAGGGCTCTCGCCCTTGTGTGCGGACAGGATGCTCTTGAGTTTCCTGACGGTGGGCTCGTTCACCTTGTGGGAGAGGAACGACAGCTGGACGGGGGGCCGGCCGCCGTGTTCGGCGGAGGACACGTCCAGGACCTGGAGCTCCTGGCCGAAGATGCTGACCGCCCCGTCCCTGTCGTTGAGCCTGCCCTCGACGGAGACCACGCTGTCCTCGATCAGTGCGTGCTGGACGAGGTTGTAGGAGGCGGGAAAGTACAAGACTTCCATCTCACCGTCCCGGTCGGCGAGGGTGACGATCGCCCACGGGCTGCTCTGTTTGGTCATGCGGCGGTCGACACCGGTGATCAGGCCGGACAGGCGCACGACGCCTTCGGTGCGCCCGGATCCCAGGAGTTCGCTGATCGTGGTGTCGCGGTGTCGGGAGAGGATGTGCTCGGTGCCGTCCAGGGGGTGTGCGGAGACGTACAGGCCGAGCATCTCGCGCTCGCTGGCCAGGAGCTGTTTCCTGGGCCATTCACCTTCCGCGACGGGGAAGTCCAGCCCGAGCACCGGCTCTTCGCTGTTGCCTGCGCCGAGGTCGGCGAAGAGGTCGTCCTGGCCGAAGGCGGCTGCTTTCTTGACCGGGATGACGGAGGCAATGGCGGGTTCGTGGATCGCGCACAGGCCCTTGCGGGAGTGGTGGAGCGAGTCGAAGGACCCGGCCTTGATGAGGGACTCGACGGCGCGTTTGTTCAGTGCCGGCAGGTCCGCCTTGTCGAGGAAGTCGGCGAAGGAGACGAATTTGCCTTTGGCCTTGCGGCTGGCGACGAGGGACTCAATGACGTTGTCGCCGACGTTGCGGACCGAGCGCAGACCGAAGCGGACGTCGTCGCCGATGGCGGTGAAGTTCGCGACGGACTCGTTGATGTCCGGCTGCAGAACCTGGACGCCGAGCTTGCGGGCGTCGGCCAGGTAGATCGCGGCCTTGTCCTTGTCGTCGCCGACGGAGGTCAGGAGGGCGGCCATGTACTCGGCCGGGTAGTTGGCCTTGAGATAGGCGGTCCAGTAGGAGACGAGCCCGTATCCGGCGGTGTGGGACTTGTTGAACGCGTATCCCGAGAAGGGAAGCATGACGTCCCACAGGGCCTTGATGGACTCTTCGGAGTATTGGTTTCCCTGCATGCCGGCATGGAATTTGTCCCATTCGGCGGCCAGCACCTCGGGCTTCTTCTTGCCCATCGCCCGGCGCAGCAGGTCGGCGCCGCCCAGGGTGTATCCGGCGAGTTCCCGGGCGATGGCCATGATCTGCTCTTGGTAGACGAGCAGGTGGAAGGTGTTGCCGAGGATCGGTTCGAGGGCGTCCTTGAGTTCGGGGTGGATCGGGGCGATTTCCTGGCGGCCGGTTTTGCGGTGCGCGTAGTTGGTGTGGGCGTTGGCTGCCATGGGGCCGGGGCGGTAGAGGGCGAGGGCGGCTGCGATGTCTTCGAAGCGGGAGGGTTCCATGAGCTTGAGGAGGGTGCGCATGCCGCCGCCGTCGAGCTGGAAGACGCCGAAGGTGTCGCCGCGGGCCAGGAGATCGAAGGTGGTTTTGTCGTCCAGGGGGATGGCCTGGGAGCCGTCGAGGGGAACGGTGTCGGTCGTCAGGTTGACCCCGCGGTTCTCGCGGATGTTCTGGATCGCGTGATCGATGACGCCCAGGTTCCTCAGGCCCAGGAAGTCCATCTTGACCAGCCCCATGTCCTCACACGAGGGGTAGTCGAAGCCGGTGATCTTCACGCCGTCCTTGGCGCGCATGTGGAGCGGGATCCGGTCGGTGAGCCGTGTCTTGGAGAGGATGACGGCGGCCGCGTGGACGCCGGTGCCCCGGATCAGGCCCTCGACGCCTTTGGCGCCGTCGACGACCTTCTTGACGTCCGGTTCGTTCTCGTAGAGGCCGCGGATTTCGCCGGCCTCACCGTTGCGCGGGTGCGAGGAGTCGAAGATCCCGGAGATCGGGATCGACTTGCCCATCACGTCCGGCGGCAGAGCCTTGGTGATCCGCTCGCCGTGCGAGAAGGGGTAGCCGAGGATCCGCGAGGTGTCCTTGATCGCGTTCTTGGCCTTCAGCTTGCCGAAGGTGTTCACCATCGCCGTGAACTCGTCCCCGTACTTCTCGACGACGTAGCGCACCATCGCGTCGCGCTGGCGGTCGTCGAAGTCGAGGTCGACGTCGGGCGGGTTGATGCGCTCGGGATTCAGGAACCGCTCGAAGAGCAGGCCATGCTCCAGGGGGCACAGCTCGGTGATGCGGGTGGCGTAGGCGACGATCGAGCCGGTCGCCGATCCACGGCCGGGACCGACGGGGATCTTGTTGTCGCGGGCGTGCTGGACGATGTCCGCGACGACGAGGAAGTAGGAGGAGAAGCCCATCGGGCCGATGACCGTCATCTCGGTCTCGAACCGTTCCATGACCTGGTCAGGGATCGGGGAGCCGTAGCGCATCTCCAAGCCCTTGAGGACGTCCTTGCGCAGCCACGACTCCTGGGTCTCGCCCTCGGGGACGTCCGGGAACTGCGGCATCTCGTCTTCGGGGGCGAAGACCTCTTCGTAGGACTCGATGCGCTCCGCGATGAGCAGGGTGTTGTCGCATGCTTCGGGAAGCTCGGAGAACAGATTGCGCATCTCGGCCGCGGTCTTGAGGTAGTAGCCGCTGCCGCTGAACCGGAACCGGTCCGGGTCGTCCTTGTTCTTGCCGACCCCGATGCACAGGAGGTTGTCGTGCGCGTCCGCGTGCTCCTCCAGGACGTAGTGGGCGTCGTTGGTGGCCAGCAGCGGGATGTCCAGGTCCTTCGCCAGGCGCAGCAGGTCGGTGCGGACGTTGCGCTCCAGGTCCAGGCCGTGGTCCATCAGTTCCAGGAAGTAGTTCTCCTTGCCGAGGATGTCCTGGTACTCGGAGGCGACTTTGCGGGCCTCGTCGTACTGGTTCAGGCGCAGCCGGGTCTGGATCGCACCCGAGGGGCAGCCGGTCGTCGCGATGATCCCCTCGGCGTGCTCGGAGATCAGCTCCATGTCCATCCGCGGCTTCCCGGACGGGAACTGGCCCGTGTAGGAGGCCTCGGTCGACATGTAGAACAGGTTCCGCAGACCCTGGACGTTCTGCGCCCACATCGTCATGTGGGTGAAGCGGCCGCCGCCCGAGACGTCCTTTGACCCTTCGCCGTCGTCCGACATGGCCCGCACACCACCGGGCCCCCAGAACTCCTGCTTCCGGGAGCGCCGGGACGAGGGGGCGACGTACGCCTCGATCCCGATGATCGGCTTCACGCCCGGATGCTTCTTCGCCACCTGCTGGAACTCGTAGGCCCCGAACATGTTGCCGTGATCGCTCATCGCGATCGCCGGCATGCTCTGACGCGCGACCTCCTCGAACATCGGACCCAGCCGCTGGGCCCCGTCGAGCATCGAATATTCCGTGTGATTGTGCAGGTGAACAAAGCTGTCAGCCACCGGGCAGGCACCTCCGGGCAGGTCGTGGGAAGCCCCCACCCTAGTCCTCGGACCCCATCCGAAACGCCGGTCTCCTCCCGCCCCTCGACGGACAGAAACATCCCTGATTCCGTGACCACGGACTATCACGGAAAGTCTCCGACCAGTCCCTGACAGCACCCGCCATGTGCCCCGCCCCGCAGCCCGCAGCCGCGCCACGGGGAGCGAGCGGAACCATGAAATCCCGTCCCGCTGAGGTCGGTCGGCGCGCGCCGTTGCCTCTCGCCAACCCCTCCTGGCTGTCCTACTCTGCAGCTCATGACCGAAGCCGGAGCCCGCAACCGGGCCGCCGCGTTCCCTGCAGCACGCTTGGCCGCTCCCGCGGTCCCCCCGGCGCGCACACCGCCCAGCCGGCGGCCCGTTCATCCCGGTGCGGAGCAGCGAGTGCAGGACGTCATCAGCCGTTACCAGGACGGCGAATCTGCCAGGGCGCTGGCCGACGCCCACGGGATGAATGAGCGCACCGTGTTCCGGATCCTGTGCCGGCACCACATCCCCCGAAGGGGCAGCCGCAAAGAACTCCCGCTCAGCAATCAGGAGATCGCCCGGCGCTACCTTGAGGAACGCCAGGAGATCCAGCAGATCGCCCAGGAACTCGGAGTCAGCCGGCACACCATCGCGGCCCGCCTGACCGAAGCCGGTGTGAACCGGGCCGTCGGACAGCGCCCCCTCGACCTTCCCGATGAGCTCATCACCGAACGCCGCCGCGCCGGGGAATCCGCACAAACGATCGCCGAAGACCTGGGTATCTCACACACCACCGTCTTCAAACACTCAAAAGTCCTCTGAGGGCAGGCGCACCGCGCCCGCCACCGCTGCTCCCCCCCGTTCACACTCACCGCGACGGGCCGGGGGCTGCGGTGCTGAGCGCCCGTCCGCCGACGGGCGCTCAGCACCCGCGGGTGGAGAAGTATTTGACGAGTGGGGACCCATTGGACTAGCCGGTCCCTACGATGGGCTCACGGGCTGTACCGGCCTGGCTACTGTCTCGGGGAGGCTGTTGTGACGACTACACCGCTGCACACCGGTGAGAGCCCGGCCCCGCCGTCGTATCCGCCGAAGACCCCGCCGCCGCCGAAGAAGCCCGTGGAGCCGCCGCGCCCGCAGCGTGAACCGGTGCGCTCCTACGGGCCGCTCGGCGCGGGGACGGCGGTTGCGGGGCGTGGCCGTCCGGTGGTGACGATGGCGAACCGGCGAGGTGCGAACTGGGCCTTGGAAGCCCAGCCGTGGGCGCCTGCGAAAGCCTGTCGACTGGTTGCCGGGCAGCTGGGGGAGTGGGGCTACCGGCCTGACCGGGCAGCCCTGGACCGGGTGGTGACCGCTCTGATGACCGCCGCGGTCGACGAGGGGCCCAGGATCAGTGTCCACCTCGCCGACCAGGACGAGCACGCCCTGGTCATGGTTCTCTCACACCAGCACCAGGCACCGACCGACGACACGCTGCTCCACGAGCTGGCGGTGCTGGGCGTGGTGTCGTGCGGGGTTGATACGGATCAGGAGCACGGCGGCCGCCGCCGTTGGGCACTCCTCGCCATGTGACGGGCCTTAAGTCACCGGCGTACTGGGCGCGCCCTCGCACGGGTGACGATCAAACTCCACCTCGCCGTCGACGCCTCCTCCCACGTCCTGGCCACGGTGATCACCGCCGGACAGCGGTCCGACGCCCCGGTGTTCTATGAAGTCATGAACCGCATCCGCATGCCCAGACTGGGCGGCGGGCGCCCCCGGGTCCGCCCCGACTACGTTCTCGCGGACCGGGCGTACTCCTCCCGCGCGATCCGCGAGTACCTGCGTCGGCGGCGGATCCCGCACACCATCCCGGAGAAGCGTGACCAGGCCGGACACCGGATCCGGCGCGGCAGCGCGGGAGGCCGTCCACCTGGATTCGACCGCGAGACGTACGCGCGCAGGCACAAGGTCGAATGCCGGATCGGCCTCCTCAAGCAGGCCCGGGGCGTCGCGACCCGCTATGACAAGCTCGCCGTCCGCTACGAAGCGACGGTCCAGCTCACCCTCATACGACAGTCCCTGTGACCATGCATTACCCGGATACGGGATCATCACCGCATGGACCGGGTGATAGACCTCGACGAGGCCGCCGCTGCCCTCACGGACCGACGGCCCGTCTGGCAAGCCGCAGGACTCACTTGCGCACCACTGACCTGGCGCGATGCGTCGTCGGCGTGGCCGTATCAGCTTGAAACGAACAGGTCCAAAGTGACTGCCCCCGACTCGCTCGGCATCCATATGCACGGCCCGCACGAGGCGGAACTCCTGGTCGTCCTCTACTGCGGCGGGTGGGCGGACATCGACTACATCGCGAGCCTGGACGACGCGGGCACGCTTCCTACGCCAGCAGTGAAGTCGGCAGGGGCTTTCGGCTCTCTGCTCGACACCTGCGTGACTCGTGTCTTCGGCCTCCCAGCTGGCGCCGAGCAGGAAGCGTTCTCAAACACGCCCTAGTGTTCTGAGTCAGGAATTCTGTTCAGATAGCTGGCGAGGCGTTCGAGGATTTCGTCTGCGGTCTTCGTCCAGATGTAGGGCTTTGGGTCGGTGTTCCAGGTGGCGATCCAGTTGCGGATGTCCTTCTCAAGGGCGTGGACGGATTTGTGGACGCCTCGCCGTATCTGCTTGTTGGTGAGTTCGGCGAACCATCGCTCGACGAGGTTGAGCCAGGACGAGCCGGTTGGTGTGAAGTGCAGGTGGAACCGGGGGTGGGCCAGCAGCCACTTCTTGATGGCGGGTGTCTTGTGGGTGGCGTAGTTGTCACAGACGAGGTGGACTTCCAGGTCGCCAGGCACCTCTTTGTCGAGCTTGACTAGGAACTTCTTGAATTCCTCGGCCCGGTGCCTGCGGTGCAGGGAGCTGATCACCTTGCCGGTGGCCACCTCGAGTGCGGCGAACAGCGTGGTGGTGCCGGCGCGGACGTAGTCATGGGTCGCCCGCTCGGGAACACCGGGCATCATCGGCAGCACCGGCTGCGACCGATCCAGGGCCTGGATCTGCGACTTCTCATCCACGCAGAACACCAACGCCCGTTCGGGCGGGTCCAAGTAGAGACCGACGACGTCGTGGACCTTGTCGACGAAGTACGGATCGGTTGACAGTTTGAAGGTCTCCGAGCGATGTGGCTGCAGGCCGAACGCCCGCCAGATCCGGGACACCGACGACTGGGACAGACCCATCTCTTTCGCCATCGACCGCGTCGACCAGTGTGTCGCGTTCTTCGGGGTGGATTCCAGCGTCCTGGTGACGACCGCGGCGACCTGGTCGTCCGTCACCGTCCTGGGGCCACCCGGACGTGGCATGTCACCCAGACCTGCGATTCGATATTGCACGAATCGGGCCCGCCAGCGGCCCACCGCCTGTGGTGTGGAACCGAGTTGAGTAGCCACGTCCTTGTTGGAGGTGCCTTCGGCGCAGGCCAGGATGATCCGGCACCGCAATGCCCACGCCTGCGGCGTGGAACGGCGCCGCACCCACTCCTCAAGTGCGGCCCGTTCCTCATCCGACAGAGTCAACTCGGCCTTCGGCCGCCCCATCCGCGCCATATAACAAGCCTACACATATACGCGGAATTCCTGACTCGGAACACTAGTTCGAGGACCATTTCGAGACCGGCCCTGCCGCAGTGCCGACAGCCGGGGATGAGGCTGGCCGGCAATCCGGTCGAAGCCCTATGAGCCCACCGTGGCTTGCACGAATCGCCGAAGGTGCGCACGCACGGTGTTGGGCTGCTCCAACCAGGGCTCGTGCCCAGCGTCTTCGACGCGGGTCAGCGGAAGATCGAGCCTGAGCGCGAGTGCTCCAAGGGCCGACACAGGACGGGGGTCGTCGGCCCCACCGAGGAGCTCCGCCTGCGCGGGCAGGCATGCGCGGAGCTCGGCAAGATGCTCATCGAGCGGGTCCGCGCGGCCTTCCTTGCCGAGCTCGCTGTTCATAGCCCAGTTGACGGGGCGACGCTGCCGGGCGCCCTGCGTGGCCCAGTGCCACCCGCGTTCGGGATCGGCGTGGTCGGTGAACCAGGCCAGTGTGAGCAGCTCGACTTCCTGCTCCTCCGTGCGGTGCGGCAACTCCTCCAATGCGTGGAGCCGCTCCTGCTGCGCTGCGGACATGAGGCGGCCTCGCTCCGCTCGGTCCCCGGTACGCCAATCACCGACGAACGGCCCGCACATTAGAAGCATCGCGGCAACCCGGTCCGGGTGCGTCAGGCAGAACCGGCTCGCCAGGTCAGTACCGTAGGAATGCCCGATCAGCACAGCTCTGGGCACGTCCCATGCGTCGAGCAACTCGACGAGATCGTCCACATGCCGGGCGAAGCAGTGGCGCCCCCGCCACGAGGATTGACCCGTGCCTCGCTGGTCGTACCGATACACAGGCGCGAGGTCCGCGACCATGGGGGCGACATCGCCCAGATAGTCCGGCAGACCCGGACCGCCATGCAGCATGACCACGGCCGGCCGCCGAGTCGTGTCCCCCAGCGCCATCCAACGTAATTGCGCCTCGTCGGTCATCGACGTGAGGCCCTGCGTCTCCATCAAGGTCACCGCGGAGAATCTACCGGTGCCACTGAGGCTCCGCCAAAGGTTAAAGAGCAAGCTCAGCCCGGATCGAGCAGCCGGGCAGCGCGCCGTACGAGGTGACGGACGCCCACGTCGACATCAGCGGTCACGGCTGCCGCATGGACTTCCTCAAGCTCATCTTGCCCGCCGACCGGCGGACCCTTCCCACCACGAACGAGACCACGGAGGCACAGGCATGACGGACACCACGACTGAGACCCCGGCGACCACCGAGAGGACCACCGCGGCGGTCCCGCAGCAGGAGCCGTACGTGCCGGAGGCTCTGGGGGCCACCCGGATCGCTGGGCTGCTCGGCCAGCACACCGGCCAGCCGGTCACCCCCGATGACGTCGCCGAACTCGTCGCCCAGGAGCACCTGGAGGTGGTCGACCACTACAAGGGGTGGCCGATGTACTCCACGGCGGCCGCGCGCGAGCTCGACACCGAGCTGGTGCACGCGGTCGTCGCCGAGCGGGTGGCGTGGGAGGCGGCGAGCCTGGCCCGGGACGCGGCCGCCGAACGGATCGGGTGGCACTGGAGCGACCTCGTGCGCATGGGCGAGGAGGGCCGCATCACCACCGGGCGCGGCGGCCGGTACCTCATCACCGACCTGGACACGATGGCCGCCGAGGCCGACGGCGAGCAGTACGTCACCGCGAAGTACGCCGCCACGGACGTGCTGGAGATCCGGGCGAGCGACTGGAAGTACGTGGAGGCCGCCGGATGGATCCGCCCGGCGCAGACCTACGAGAGGGAGGTCGGCCGCCACCGTACGGTAACGGTCTCGCTCTACCGGCTCGGCGACGTCCGCGCGCTCCTGGAGCTGCCCGGCGTCGACTGGGAGGCCGTCCGCGGCCTGACCAAGGGGACGCCGTCCCCGCTGCGGGAGTACGCCAAGCTCGCCCCGACCCGGGCCGCCGCCGTCCGGGCCTTCGCGCAGGGCCTCGCGGACCGGCACGGCGTCACCGTCTGGGCCTGGAACTCGCCGTACTCCGGCTGCTGGGAGCTGGACTGGGAACGGAACGAGGACCTGCCGACCGCCGACACCGTGCGCCGGGAGCTGGCCGACGACCAGGAGGCCGGCACCTACGCGGCGGGGATCACGCTGTGCCCGGCCTGGGGCGCGATCACTCGCGAGGCGCTGGAGCTGATCCAGCCGGGCCGCGCGGTCATCCTCGACACCGAGACCACCGACCTGTACGGCCGGATCGTCGAGATCGCGGTGATCGACGCGGCCACCGGCAAGAAGCTGATGGACACCCTCGTCAGTCCCGGTGCCCCGATCAGCGACGGAGCCCGTTGAAACCGACGGGTTCGCGGATTCCGGAAGTAGAACGGCCACGAACTCACCGCGATAGGACTGCTATGACTGGCAGTCTGCAGCGGGTTCGTGGCCGTTCTGGGGTTCTGGGCTCAGTTGGGCACTGCGTCGAGGTGACGCTTGATGCCGGATGCCAGGAGGAGCTTGTCCGGGGTGCCCGGGAACTCGCGGATCGCCTGGAGGAGTTCCCGCTCCGGACGTCCGGTGATCTTGACGTCGAGCACGTTCAGAAGTTCGCCCCACTTCGCCCGAGACAGAAGACGCTGCAGCTGGCTTGAGATCTCAGCATTGGCGAACGATCGGAGGGCGAGTGAAGCCTGCTGCGGGTCGAATCGGCCGATCAGATCGAGGTAGATCGGCTCGGCCGCGAACACTGGGCCGTTGCCGTTGGTGAGGAACACCGTGACCACGGTCTTGACGTACTGGCGGACAAGGTTGGCCGGGACAGACCCGTGCTGTCCCACGAGTTCGGCCAGTCGCCGGGCTACTCGCGGTTCGTTGTAGAAGTTGTTCACGGCGAGGTGCACATCCATGAGCTCCTCGATCACCTCGGCCATCTCGGAGACCTTGACCGCTTCGGGGAGGTAACTCCCCCCCTGAGCAAGGTCAATGAGTTGCCGAGCGAGGGCGGCTTGCGCATGGTCGGCATCGGCCAGGAAGCGTCCGAGGCGGGTGCCGGCCCAGAATCGAGTGTCGTCGGAGATGTAGGGCCAGAGCTTCGGCCAGAGGTCGCGGATGTTGTCGCGCGTGTGCGGCTCGGCGCTGATGGCGGTGTAGACCCCGAAGAGTCCGATGGCCAGGGTGTCAGCCTTCTCGGTCGGGAGCTCCTTGAAGAACACCGCCGTCTGCGCCAGATAGGTGCTGTCCAGCCTCGCGGCCTGGACGTTGACCACCAGCTTCTTGATCTCGGCGACCACATTGTTGTGCGGGAGGGTGATGACCTCCCGGATGCACGTTTCCAGCCAGTCGGCTAGCTGAAGGCCCGTCAGCGACACCTGGTTGGGGTGGGCCGCGCTGGCGTAGTTGCGCATGAACCGGATGTGGTCGACCTGGTGGTAGCCGACATCGCTGATGAGCCCGATCTCACGGGCCCCGCTGAGGAGCTTGGAGTCGTCGAGCTTGACCAGGTCGTCGGCGGTCTTCAGCTCCTTGCGACGGTTCTCGCTCTTCTCTGCGACGGCATAGAAGTAGGAAAGGTCGTAGCCGATCACGCGCTTCCGCAGCTCGATGACCGTCTCGTCCCAGAGGTAGTTCAGCGCCGCATCGAACAGTCCGACAGAGCCGGCCATGATCATCTTTGCGATGTATGCCGACCTCGCCCGCTGTTCATCATTCAGACCGGCGAGGGCGTGCTCGGTGGTCTGCAGCAGGGCATGCCGCTGGTTAAGGGCGACCAAGACGTCCTCGGTCGGCAGCCCCAGGCCGCCGAGGCGGCTCAGGATCAGGTCCTGGAAGTTCCGAAGGCCGTCAAGGGCGACCTGGGCCGGCTCGCGTCGTATAACTTCCCCGGAAGCGCTGACAACGGGCAGCGGCTCACTCTCTGTCATGCCGGAAGGGTAGGTCCCGGATGGTCATGGCGTCTCCGGGTTTCACCTAGTTGTGCTGTCTCAGCACGTTGGATACGCGGAACTACTTCCCTGGTGCACGATTCTCCCTAGTCTTGGACCATGGATTGGTTCACGGCGGCGGCGGTGGGAGCGGCTGGCGGCGCCTGCATGGAGGCCGTTGACGTCATCAAGGCCATCAAGTGGCACCGCCAGATGCCGTGGAACGTACAGTCGGACACTGTCGATCCGCCCCAGCGCAGAGCTGACGTGCGGCCCGGCGAGGAGCGCTTGCCGGCACCCGGCTGGAAAGCATATTGGTTCGCCGGGGTGCTGCGGCTGCTCGTCAGCGGGGCCCTGACCGGTGCCGTCGCAGCCACCTATCCGCAAAGCACGAATCCGCTGGTGGCCTTCCTCGTCGGACTGGGCTCGCTGTCTGCTGTCCAGCAGGTCAGCACGCTCGTGCCGTTGATGGTTAAGAGTGTGGGGCGGGCTGCTTTGGGCGGTGTGGTGGAGGAGGCGCAACAGCAAGCGCAGGCCCTCCATCAAAACGCGCAGCAGCCTGGCCCTGGGCAGCCGAATGGTGCTCTGCAGGAGCCCCAGACGGGTAGTCCTTCAGCAGGGGACCCAAAGCCGGACACGGGCGTTGTCGCGCAGCAGGATCCGACGGGCGGAGGTGGTGTGGCATGACGATTCCTGCCGCGTCCTTCGTGGGCCGCGTCCTGGCCGTATTTTCACGTCGCTCGCCAGGACTCAGGCCACCCCTGAAAGCTTCCGGCTTGTCGACTGTGCCGGGCAGCCTTGGTGTTCCCTCTCGCGGCGCGTCCCAGGCTGATTCAGCCCAGGACGGCACGTCGGGGCGGAGGTTGGTTGAAGTAACGACTCAATGGAAGGCCGTGTCTCTCCAGGGCCGGCTCCGGCATCGTGGAGACCTTCAGAGGCTCTCAGATTTGCTGGATTCGGCTGCCCGCGTTGACGCCGCCCCTGCCACCGAGCGCGCCCGCGGCCTCAGCGCCAGACTCGCCCGCATCCTCGATGACGCCCGCGATCGCATCCCCATCGATGGCGCCCCCACCGAAGGTGACCTCCGCGAATTCACCATGGACCTGCTAGTAGCTAGATCCGACGCCCGCGAACTCGAGAGCTTTCTCTCCTCCTCCCGCCAGCGCGCCCTTGTCAGCGAACTTGATCGCATGCTTTGGCGCCTTGACGACCTTGCCCGCAAACTCCTCAGCGAGCTCACCCGTGACCGCGACCGCGCACGCGCCCGCGACATCGCTAGCGAACTTGATCGCATGCTTGGGCGCGTTGACGACCGCGCCCCCGACGTCGCCCACAACATCGCTTCCGTCCGCGACCCTGCGCGCGAACGCGATCTCGCCCGCGACCTCGTCCAACTTGTCGACCGCGCCCGCGACCGCGCCAGCGACCTTGCCCCCTCCCGCGCACACAACCGCACCCGCGAAGACGTCCGCGACCTCGCCAGCGACCGCGTCCGCGACCTCGCCGTCGAACTTGGGTACGCCCTCGACGTCGATTTCGCCCGTGGCCTCGACCGCGCCCTCACTCTTGCTAGCGCCCCCGCCTTCGGCGTTGAAGTCGGCCTTGCCGTCGCCCTCGCTTCCGACCGCGGCCTCTGGAGCGGGCTCATCCGAGCCGGTGCCAACCTGCGGTCCGCGGCAAGTGACTTCGTCGGCGCTGACCTCACCACTGTGAGTCTTGGTGAGGCCAATCTCGTAGGGATTCGCTGGGACAGCAGCACACGCTGGCCACCTGAGTGGGCAGATCGCGTCCGTACATCATCCGTGGAGAATCCTGCTGGGTCCGGGATCTTCGTCGTCCTCCCCCAGGAGGGCCCCCATGTCACCGATCGCGGTTCCCTGGCACCAATGTCATGAGACAGCACACCTAGTCTGCGGTTGATCACGCCTGAATCGGATCGGTCCTCCGGCCAGGGTGGGCTGCCTGGACATATCTGGTCGCGGTCTCGTTGGAGAGTCCGAAGACGCGCACCAGTCGGACGGGGTCGGCCGTGTGGCGGGCCTCGTCGAAGATCCTGTCCTGGCGGAGTTTGTCCGCGTTGACGCCGCCGCGCTGGAACGGGGTTTTGACGACTTCGACGCTGACCAGTGGATGCAGGTCGTTGACCGCGGTCTGTCTGCTGACGATCAGGTAGGGGCTGGTGCAGTCCGGCCAGCGTTCAGTGCGCTCGATGATCCAGGCAGTTGCCAGGTTCATGGTGAGTTCGTCGAGATAGACCACGTGATCCATACGGCCCTGGCGGCGGACCCGCAACTGACCGCGGGCCCGGTCGAGATCCTCCAGCCGCAAGCAGCGGATCTGCCCCGCGGGCAGGGCGTGAACCGCCGCCAGGGCGACGATGAGTTTGTCGCGGGCACCGGGAACCCTGTGGAGCAGACCGCGCAGGCGATCGGAGGGCAGGGGAGCCGGCAGATGCCGCGCAACGGTCAGGACGACAGTGCGGGCAGGGTCTCGGAAGATCAGACGCTCCCGCTTCAGCGCGCGGAACATCGACCGGAGTCCGACATGGATGTTCCGAGCCGCCGTTCCTCGCCGCGGCTTGAGGACGTCCTCAATGTGGTCCTTGGTGATCTCCCTCGGATCGCCCAGGCCGGCCGCATGCCAGTCCCGCAGGGCGGGAGCGACGTCGCGGACGTATCGGTTGATGGTCGCCGGGGCTCTGGGCAGGCTCGGCTTGCTGCCCTGTCCGGTCAGAACGTCGATCCAGGCATGCACCGCGTCGCCGAAGGGTTGGGGTAGCTGGTCTGCGGTCCTGCGGGCCGCGGCGAACTGGCCGTTGACCGGCTCCTCGGCGTCCTGCCTGGTGCTGGTGCTGGTGCTTGAGGGGTCTGCGCCGACGTTGTTACCGGTGTGGGTGCGACCCGGTTAGGAGTGCTTTGATGGCGTTTTGGTCTGAGGGAAGGCCGACGTCGTTGAACCACGAGGTGACGAGGTGGGTGTATCGCCAGCACACGTCGCGATCGGCGAGAGCGCTCAGGTAGCGGTGCTGGGCTGGACTGAGCGTGGCACCTTGGTCATAGCCGGAAGGGAATGCCGCGGCGAGTAGCGGTCCCCAGTCTTCGGCGATGGTGAGATTGCTGCAGAACGGTACGGAAGCCATGGCGGCCAGCAGGAGTTCCTCGAAGTCGGCAGCGCGTTCGATGGCCGTGGACAGAAGGGCGTGCCGTAGGCGGCCTTCGATGTACGGAAGCGGTTCCCCGGCCCAAGGGTCGGCGGCCGTGGGTTCGAGGAACCAGGAGTCGATGGCCTCGGGTTCGCGCAGAGCACGGAGGATCGTCCTCGTCGCCTTGGTGTTGCCAGCGCATCCCGGTGACAGAGCGGCGCAGGCACGGATGGCGGGGTCGGGATCCGCGAGCCAGCTTGCGGTGTCCGTCCCCCAGGCGCCGATGGTCAAGACGATGGTGGCGCGCTCACGCCGGTCGGTGCTCTCGGCGAGCAGCCGCCGAAGAGTCTGGGTGGTTCCGGAGATTCGACCGGCCAGCGCGGGAGATTGAAGGAGCGCGGCGGTGGCGTTGAGGGCGGCGGCTCGGACGGTGGGGTCCTGGGCCAGGAGGTGGGTGGAGACGGCGTCGTGGATCGTGCTGCGGATTGCGCGGACCGCATCGGTGACACCCGGATCGTTGCCGTCCTCCTCGTCGGTCGTCTCGCCGTACGCCGCCGAATCCGCGATCTGACCCAGCCATTCCAGCAAGGCGGCACGCAGCGGCCGGGGTCGGCCATCCCAGGTGGAGAAGTTCTCGTGGCGGGCCAGAGTGCGGGGGTCGTTCAACACCGCGGCCACGTACAGTGCGGCTGGCGCCGTCGCGCTGTACAAGGACTCCTGGTGCAGAACGGACATGTCCAGCAGTCCCAGCGCTCCCGCTTGAACCTCCGGGTCCTCCTCCAAGAGCTGGAGCAGGCGAAGGGGCGTGTCCTGCGCCTTTCCGTAGGCATGCTCCAGCGCGGTCCAGTCCGTGCACTCGATCACGGAACGTGGGTCAGGCAATTGCCCTTGGAGAGCCTGAGCGGCAATACGGTAGTCATCCTGGTTCGTCACACGGAAAGGATCTCTCGTGTCACTGACATGCCTCGTAGTCGGACGCTGGGAGGGGGGAGCCTCCCCCTGAGTGGTGGACACGCTGATACTGGATCTGCTTGATCCGGAGGAAGCGAGAAGACCGCCGATGGCGATGAAGGACTACTCGGACGAGTTCAAGGCCGATGCCGTGGCCTTGTACGAGTCCACGCCCGGGGCGACCTACAAGGGAATCGCCGCTGACCTTGGCATCAGCAGGGGCAGCCTGCGGAACTGGGTGCTGCGGGAGCGTGAACCCGGCCCTTGGTCTCGCCGCCCTCCCCGCTCTCCAGGGGCTTCGGCTCGCGGTGAGCTGCCTTCGCGGCGTGGCCGGCTTGACCTACGCGAAATTGTTCGGCGGCTGCGCCGCCACCACTGATCCCCGCTGACACGGCAGGTCAGACCGACATCGCCTGTCTGGTGTGAGCGCGTCCGTGTTGCGCTTCCCACTCCCGCAGGGCCGCGCGCACTGCAGTGACGATCTCGGAGCGGACGCGCCCGTGGTTCGCAACGCTACGTAGATACGGCTCGGCTCCCTGAAGCAGCGCCGGCTGTGGGCAGCTCAGCACCATTGCCCGGTGAGTGCCCGATCGTCCGACGTGGCTCCACGCGTCGAAGCAGTTACCGTCGGATGTAGGGATGTGACCCTCGACGTACTCTCTCAAGCCGGTCTTCTCGCAGCTCCAGTACGTGTGTTCCGCGCATCGCTCACATGCGAGGGTTCCAAGCATGTCGGGGAATCGGCGCTGCCACTCTGCGTCCAGCTCGCGGACATCCTGGGCGAGGGGAATGTCGCGGCGGCAGAGGCAACAGGTCAGACGAAAAGAGACCGACACGGCGGAGCTTCTCCTTACAGGGCGATGCAATGCCCGGCCCAGTCTGGCAGCCACCCCATGCAACACCCCGCCGCCATGCCGCCAGCAGCGCACCGGCATCACGCAACCAATCGATCGGCCACGGTGCCACCTCCGAACCCAAAGTCGAGGACGTGGAGTTCCTGGCCGAGGATGATCACTGCTCCGTCGCGGTCGTTGAGCCCTTCAAGGGCTTCCGCCGCCCCTCGCATCGGATAACCTCTCCGATGCGACAAAACAGGACATGAGACCGGTGATCCCGCGACCGGCTCCCGAGGCGAAACGGACCCGGCCCGTGACCCCCACCCCAACCGTCGACGCGGTTCAGTACGCCGTCGATGTCACCCTCGCCGACGTCGACGCGATGTGTGCCTTCCTCACCAAGCAGATCAGCGGGACGATGTGCAGCCCCGACAGCAGCCCCGCCGAGCGTCGATTCGCGAAGGCTCTGGACGCCGCGACGTTCTCCGCCTTCTACGCCGCGCAGAAGGTCTTCGATGTGGACGACGGCTCCGCCTTGATGCTGCACGCCCGGAAGGAACGCTGGAACGAGCTGTGTCGGGTCCTGGAGCAGTGGCAGGACTTCGAGGGGTACGACACCGCCCGCTGGCAGCGAGTGACCCACATCGACGAGCAGCAGGCCGTGAAGCAGGAGGCCTATCGCGCCGAGCGGAAGGCCGAGATGGCGGCGTACTACCGGGAGCGGCTGTGATGAGACGGTTCCGAAGGTCGCCGTGCGAGATCTTGGAGAGACCTCCGAGGTGAGGAGCACAGCGTGGGGACCAGGCACATCGTCATCCTGCAGTTCGAGGCGGATGGTCCAGCCGTCGAGGGCGACTGGTCCGACGGCTCCACCGCGCGGCGCAATTACCGGGATTGGGTCGGCCTTTACGGCAGCGACCCGCATGTGGCGATCCAGCTGATCGAAGAGGCCGACGGGTGCCGGCGTGTACTCAAGACCTGGACGGCGCGGGGCGAGGTCGAGGGACCGGCCATCTGAGGGCATCAAGGTGACGACAGTGGCGCCGGGGTCACGGTGTGGCGTGCAGGTGGTTGCGGCGGGCAGTGACGAGCTCGCGCCACCGTCCTCGGGTGGCCTGTTCACTGTCGAGCCATCGGACTTGGGAGCCGGAGTCGGGGAGCGGCAGATCGGCCATGAAGTAGGCGATGTCGGTGAAGAAGCCGAAGTCACCGGCGCTGGTGACTTCGTGGAGCCGGCCGATGGTGGCGGCCAGGTCGTCTGTCGCGCCGAGTACGGCGTGGTGGAGGGCGAGGCCGAGCTCCAGGTACCGGTTCAGATAGGGCAGTCCGGCGGTGGTGGCCTCGGCCTGCAGGGCGTGAGCCCGGTCGACGAGGCTGCAGTCGGTTCCGGCGTCCTTGATCAGAGCGGCGATCTGGGCGAGGAGGGTGTTGGCGCGCTGGTCGAGGCCGTCGAGGAGCTGATGGGCGAGCGCGAGCTCGTCGTCGGCACGGGCGGGATCGGCGAAGGATGTCACCAGGGCGAGGCGGACTTGTGTCATGGCTCGCTCGCCTACGGCGTCGTGCTGTTCGGCCTCGGCGCGTGCGGCTTCGAAGGCGGTGACGGCCTGTTCGATGTTGCCGTGGGGCCAGTGGATGTCACCGAGGACGCGGTGGTGGCGGCCTTTCCAGCCCAGGGTGGGGACGGCGGCCATAGCGGTTGGGAAGTCCCCGCTGAGGCGAGCGAGGTTGGCCAGGCCGCGTCGGGCCTGGGGGGCGAGCCGCCCGTCGGCGTCCGCCACCTGCTGCATCCCGGCGCGGGCTGCAGCGGTGCGGTCGAGGTCCTTGTTCGCCTTGGCCCGGTAGTACAGGGCCATCTCGGTGAGCTCGGCGGGTAGCAGGCCGGCGTCCAGGACCGCAGTGAGGCGTTCGATGGTGCGTGCTCGGTGCTCGCGCTGGCGGCGGGCGATCGCGGTGAGCAGCTCGGCCAGGGCATCGGCCGGGGTATCCAGTCCCGGATCGCTTCCGCCCGGTCCGGAGGGCGTGGCCGGTGCGGGCGGGGCGAGGGGCTCCCAGACCGAGTCGCTGGTGTAGGCGAAGGCGGCGTCGGTCAGCCAGCCCGGGTCGGTGAGCCGGTGGTCGCGGGCCAGCCGCAGGCCCTGGCGCAGACACGCGACGAGGAGCATCCGGCTGGGCCCGAGGGAGACGGTGTTCCTCCACTGGTCGCCGAGCGCGTCCAGGGCGCGGGCTGCGGCCTGGTGCCATTCGGCCGGTGCCCAGCGGTCCTCGCTGTGGTCGTCGTCGTGGACTGCCGTACGGATCGCGGCGTGCAGGTGGTGGGGCCACAGGGCGTACGGGTTGTCGGTGATGAGCGGCCGGTCGATGAGGCGCCGGGCGGGGGCCTGGTGGGTGTAGCCGGCGGCGCGGGTGGCCAGGTCGAGGTCGAAGGCGTCGAGCAGCGAGACGCTGCGCAGGACGTGCCGCTCCTCCGGGCTGAGGTCGGACAGGACACGGGCCAGAAGGCCGGGGAAGGTGTGGTCGAAGTCGTCCGGGACCGGGGTGCGGCCGGTACGCCGGATCTCCAGGAAGCGGCTGACAGCGAGGTCGAGGTGAAGGGGAAGACCGTGGGAGCGGGCGGCGATCACGGTACGGATGGCCGGGCTGATGAGCGGCTGTCCGTCTTTCACCAGGCGGCGGGCGAGGTGGGCATCGCAGTCCTCGGCAGACAGGTCGCCGATCAGGTGCTGCCGCCCGCCCGGAACAGCGGTTCGGGGATGCGGGACCGCCTGGAGTGGGACGTCCAGGCCTGGCCAGGCAGAGGGCCCGGTCCAGTCGAGCTGGCCGTGCAGCGCGGGGTCGCCCCACTGCAGCCGGTTGCGGCCGCTGATCACGAAGAGGGCGCTGGGCAGGAGCCAGACCAGCCGCTGCAGCAGCCGCTCCAGGTCGCGGTGGCGGTCGGCGGTGTCCTCCCAGGTGTCCAGAAGAACGACCGGGACCACGCTCTTCTTCGCGGGCAGGCGGCTGAGATCCCAGGCCAGCAGGTGCGGATAGTAGGAGAGGGCCTCCAGGTCCGCGGTGGCCTCCAGCAGGGCCGCGGTACGCGAGGCGCCGGCCAGGGCCACCGCGTGCTCGCGGCGCGTGCGCAGCGCCTTGACCAGGGCCGCGGTGACCTGTCCGGCGGCAGATCCCACCAGCCCGGGGAGCTCCAGTGCGCCGGCGATCTCGCTCACGGCGGACTGCATCTGCTGGGGCAGCATGGCGGAAAATTTGCCCGTCAGGCCAGTACGCCGGATGTACTCGTCCAACGGCTCGCCGGGGTGGGTGACTTCCCAGTACTGGCGCAGGGCCACATCGAACGAAGGCAGCGGGCGCCCCAGCGCCCCGGCGAGGGCGAGACGGATCGTCAGGATCACCCGCTCGAAGTCCGCGCCGGTCGACGCGGAGCGGGCCAGGTCGATCCGGATCGGCAGCAGCGTCCGCGTCCAGGCCGGGGCGCCCCACTGGGGCGGTCGGGCGTCATCGGTGGTGAGCGCGGCGTCCAGCTTGCGCATCAGCGTCGTTTTGCCGACGCCGCCCACACCGTGGAACACCACCACATTGGTGCGCGGCCGTTCCAGGTCCTCGACGTTGAACGCCGGGTCGGCCAGGTGCCGCAGATGCTCCTCGACCGCGGCCGCCACGACCGCCCACTGGTGACCGCGGTCGGTGAACGCCTCGTCGGTGTCGAAAGACGAGGCGTCATTGGAGCTGAAAAGCGCGCGCAGGTCGTCGGCCACGACGGTCCCCCCACTGATGATCGACTGGAGGCCAACCTATGCCGCACCGAGCTGCGGTGGCATCACTCGCGGGGACGCCGACCGGGAATAGCCGGTGGCGGACCGGCTTCCGGCCACGGCCGACTGTCGCCGCCCCGGCTTCGAGCTCCTTCCGCTCCACGTCCTTTCCGCTCCACGGCTCCCCGGCTGCCGAGGGCCTGGCCAGAGACAATGACGCCTCATGATCCCCATACCCGAAGGACACCCCTTTGTCTGAGAACGTGAACCCTGAGGCCGTCGAGCAGCTGGTGCAGGACGTGAGCAGCTGGTACTCGGAGCAGGTCATGAAGGAGCGGCGCGCAGCCGTGCCCGACCCCGCGCGCCTGGAGCTTCTGAAATCCGAGCTGGCCGCGTGCGCTGCCGATCAGCTTGCCCTGGAAGACGCCGCCCCCGACGAGGTGGACGCGATCGCTGCCCGCTACGCGGCCCGCGCCCAGGAGCTCAAGGGCCAGTAGCCAGGGCCCTGCTGGACGGGCACGGGCAGTGCCGCCGGGGTGATGGTCGAGGCGAGGATGCGCGGTTGCAGGTGGGTGGGCATCAGCGGCCAGGCGAGGGCTGCGATCTCGACCAGATCCGACCGGTACTGCGGCAGCTCGCCCTGCACTCTGTGCAGGGTGGTGAGGAACTCGGCCGCTTCGGTCACCGTGTACGGGCGATGCTGGCCCGCCACCAGCACGTCCCCGGCCCGGGGCCGGGACGCCCACGCGCCGCCGGCAGTGCGTTCGTTGCGGTAGCTGGCCGTCAGATCTCTGCCGATGACGGAGATGGAGCTCACGGTGTGCGGTTCCTGCTCGGCCGCGCGGACGGCGTCGACGACCACGTTGAAGGTCACGCTGTGGGCGGCAGCTGACGTGAACCGGGGTGTCCCGCCGATGCGGGCCACCCCGGCGCACCGGGTCGCGGTGCCCAGCCGGCTGTCCGCAGCACGCACTCCCAGCACGATCAACTCCACCCGGCGGCCCGTACGGTGGTCACGGCGGGCACTGGTCAGGAAGTGGCCGACACTGTCCGGGGCGATCTCAATAACCAGGTCGCCGCGGCACTCTCGTACGCGGGCTTCGGCCTGTTCCTGCCAGGCCCGGTAGTCGGCCCTGATCCGGGCGGAGGCCGTGCGCGGATGCTCGGCAAGGAGCCGGCGGTAGTCGGGATGCACCGCCTTGAACATCCCGCCCTCGATCCGGGTGGGCCTGCGGTGACGCAATGCGCGGCGCAGCATGCGCGCGGTGTGAGTCTTTCCCGCTCCTTGCGGGCCCATCACATACAGCGTCACCGGCTGGTCCTGGGCGGTGATGTTGCTCAGGTACATCGGGACGATCAGCTCGTCGAAGACGAAGCGGTGCTCGTCGGCGGACAGCCGGTGGTAGTCGACTCCGGGCGGCACCGCGAGGGGCTGGGCGATGCGGCGCACCGGCTCGGCCAGCGCACCGGCGCGCTCCAGTCCGCCGACCACCGCAAGGTGCCGCTCCGGGGAGCTAACCAGCGGATGCGCCTTCTGTTCGACGCCGCAGACTTGGCGGCGGAACTGCCAGGTCTCGGGAGCCGTCCAGGGCCGGGCCAGTTCCGCGGAATGCGTCTGGTCCGCAACCGGCGAGGTCCGCCACGTTCCGTCCTCGGTCAGCTCGTTGCTGTACAGCACCTGGAGGTCGCGCCGTACCACCATGATCCGGTGGGCGAGGTGCTCGGCTTCGATGACCGCGAGCGACTGGGGAAGTCCCTTGACGCACTGGTCGAGGTTGTCCCAGGAGATGTACCGGCCGGTGCCTTCCTCGCTGGCCAGGAAGCGGTCCAGGACGCTCAGCTGGAGCACAGCGTGTGCCTCGGCCAGGACCACCACTTCGACGCGGCATCCGGCAGCCCGGTAGGCGAGGGCCATCGCCCTGGCCTCATCCGGGTCGGCCAACGGGGTTTCCACCACCGCGTCGAACCGGTTGAGACGCACAAAATCCTCGACCTCGGCCTGCCAGCGCAGCACGTCCGGCCGGACCCGCACCCCAGCGGTGCGCTCGTCAGCCTTCAGGAGAGCGGCGTACTGGGGATGATCCGATTTGTAGAGATCCCGTCCGACCAGCACCGCCCCGCCACGCTGATGGAGGACCGCCATCAGAAGCGTGATGAGCGTGGACTTGCCGCTGCCCGGCGGCCCGGCGACCACCAGCACCACGGGCTGCTCTTGCCGGACAGCGCCCTTGGTCCAGCTCGGCAGGATCTGGGACGTCAGGATCTCGTCGTGCTGCTCCTGGCTCAGCACGACCGGTTCGACATCCGCGTCCTTCACCAACAACCCCCCTGATCGCGCTCGCTCCGCCGGGTCCTGCCTCAAAATGTCCGCCAACTCAAGGTCAACATAACATTCGTACGCGATATGTGCGGCATCCGTACGCGATTAGTACGATCTATGTAGAGTATCGGCCAGGAGGTGTCTCATGTCCGAGTTGTTCGACGCTGTCGACGCACTGGTCGCGTCTGTGCTCCCGCCGCCGGAGGAGCGCAAACGGTTGCGGGTCGCACACGGCCTGACACTGGAGCAGGTGGCGGGTGCCCTGAAGGTGCGCCGTGCGACCGTCAGCGTCTGGGAGTCCAGCAAAAACAAGACCGAGCCGCGCGGTCCGGACCGTGAGGCGTACGCGCGGCTGCTCAACCAGCTCGCGGAGCTCTACCCCGCGCCGGTCGACCGCTGATAAAGCCTGTCGGCCGCCGACACCGGCTCCAGCCACCGCAGCACCTCCATGCCGCCCTCCCCCTCGGACCAGCAGGAAATCGTCCACGCCTGGAAGCGGGCCTGAGTCCCGGGAAGCCCGAAAGGAGGGGCGTGAGCGCAATGGGCCGGGCTTCCCTCCCAGCCGTGCTGCCGGTGGTGAGCGAGCCGAACGACCAGGGCCTCGCGCGCCAGGCCCTGGTCGCGGTCCAGCCGCCGAGGAGCCGGCTCATGCAGCCCCGTCGCAGTTGCCAGGAAGGGCGGTGGTGCCCGCCCGGTCGGCCACCTATCCACGGGTGCGGCTGATGAACTTACGCCAGCGCGGTCCGGCCGGTGTCGGTGATCTCGACAAGGTCGGGTCGCTCGCCGTTGGCCGGCTGCACGATACGGACGAGGTCGGCCTTCCACAGGGAGATGGAAGCCCTGTACAGGCCCAACTGGAGTTCGACCCACGCCTCCCGGTCCGGGTCATCGTCGGCGGCACTACGGGGGAAGTTCGGCGGGTGGATGCCGTGGAAGAAGTCCGACATGGCGACGGGTTCGGCCGCCAGCGAGATCAGGCGGAGAAGTTCGCATTCTTCCTGGTTCAGCGTCATGCCGGTGAGCGTAGAGGAGCCGGTCTCCCCGTTCTGCCATGGTCCCTGTCACGGCGTGGGCTGCGGCCCACCGCCAGTCCGGGGCGCGGCCCACCCACAGACCGTCCTGACGGGGCGGGCACGCCGTCACGTCCATCAGCGCGGGGTCGCTGAGTTCGCACCGAGCACGGACACGGCCCTTCATACAGCCAACCATGCTCGGGCTTCGGCTGGGAGCTGAAGCGCTCGCTCTGCACTGCTTCATCGTGCGACACGTGCTGGCGAACGAATGGCTGGCGGAGACGGGATCCGTGCTCTGGACATTGCGCCCAGGGCAAGCTGCACAGGCCCCAGGGCATCACCTTGCCCAAAGCACGGAGCCCGGCGGTCGCCCGACGACCTGCGGCGGTGGTACCGGCCTCAGGATCGTCGGCCCGGCAGCAGCGGGAGAGGCTGCCGTCAGCGCAGACGGCCGAGATGGATAACGCTGACGCGGACCTGCTGGTCGTTGATCTCGTACATCACGCGGTAGATGCCGACGTGGATGCGCAGCACGTCGGTGCTGCCGAACGCGCCCTCAGGTCTGGGCTCTTCGCCGAGGCGGTCGACGGCGGCGAACACCTGACGGACTCCGTGGGGATCGTCTTTGGCGAAGCGCTCGGCCTGAGCGAGTGCCTCGGGCTCCCAGATGACTTCGTAGCTCACGCCTCATCGCCGAACACGCGGCGGTAGGCCTCGTCATGCGGAACGCCGACGCTCTCGCCGCGGGCCTGGCGGGCGCGGTAGGCGGCGAGCGCGCGCATCTCCTGCAGTTCTAGGGCGTCGGCGGGACTGACCAGTATGGCGATGGTGTGGCCGTGGTCGGTGATGGCAGCCGGTTCGCGGGTGGCGCTGACCTCGCGGGCGATGGCGCCCAGCCGCGCGCGGGCTTCCACGATCGAGTACGTCGTCTCCGTCATGCTCACCAGTGTACAAAAGTGTGCACTAGGGGGTAGCGCTTCGGGAGCGTCCCGCGGACCGACGGGCCGCGACCGCGGCTGCGGCTGCGGCTTTGTCATTCGCACGGAACTCGACCGCAGCGCCGACGCGGGCTACACAGAGAAGGCCGGGTGCAGCGTCCACGGCACTCCTGCGCGGACGGTCGCGGTCTGGTGGGAGGCCCGGTGGTTGCTGACGAACATCCTGCTCGCGGTCAGCTTCCGCTTCCGGCTGCGTCGGTTACGGATGCCCGAAGCAGTGGATGAGAAGTCCACCGTGGTCGTCATGCCAGATTCCGGTCAGTTGCCGAGCAAGGCAACGACGATGGGATCGGGAGAGCGTCATGGGCACGAGGCCCCCAGAGCTGTGACGGCTGGCCGGGGGCCTCATGAATGCGTCCCCGGAAGGGGAGCCGGGCCCACCCTTCACCGACAGTGTGCTCATGCTCGGCACCGACACCAGAACCCGGACCCAAGTCCACGCGAACGGCGAGCAGACATCTGCCTGGCCGGGCGGGACACGAACCGCAGTGGCTCGACGGCATCGCCGCGGATACTCCAGATCGCCATCGGACGTTGCCGCAACGTGGAGTCCCCTGCGCGATGAAGAGCTCTGGCCAGAATCCGGTGATATCCATTTCGTTGTCTGTGACCCGATACACTGGGCGTTCGGCCCTAGCCGACCAGTTCCCCCGCAAGCTGCGGCCTGGGCTGCCGTGGCTCAGCCGTCATTTCCTGCTGAGCTGTTGGTTGCCGAGCAAGGGGCAGCCCAGTTGGCAGCTCCTGACGACAGCAAGGGCATTGAGGCGTTTTCTCTGGATCGACTCGATAAGGGCCCAGGGTAACCAGGCGCGCTTCAATCTCCTGCTGTTCTTTCTTTACCAGAGCTGCAACCAGAGCAGTATGCAGCTTGGTCACTTCATCCTTCCTTAGCTGCTTCCGATGCTCTTCCAGTCCCACCCTCCACCACGCCACTTCGGATGGATCAAACGTTGTGCGGCAGCGTTTATTGACAATCTCCACAACCCTGCACAGGTTGACTCGAATGTCCTCCTGCTGGCGGCAACCGTGCCAAAAAGCCTCCAGCACCTGCTCCTCATTTGGGGGACAGTAGGCGCGGTAATCGACTCCGTCCATCGTGGCCGCGTATACATCGACGATGTGGCTCTGAAGCCAGGCTTCCTCAGGAGTTGGATGAAGGCGGGCGCCTGCGTGTGTCTGCCTTTTCGCGAAGCGCAGCAGGTCAACGTCATGCATCTTTTCAGCGACGCGCCGAATGTTATAGATGTCGCTTTTTGACGGGCGGCTATATCCATATACCCGAATGGCCAGGGACCGCCAAGTCATCCAGACCGGATAGGGCTCGGAGGTTCGAGCCGACTCCAAAACATTTCTGATGCGGTCACGGACCGGCGCCGTCTTTGTAGTCACGGATACAGATGCTACTAGCTCAATCGGCAGACGACACGCATGCCGTGTCCAGGTAAATTTACGCCAGCCCCCGTCGCATTCTTGGACTATTTGATATTCACATCGATACCCTAAATGAGTTGCGGAAGCGAGCATCTGATGAGTCTCAAGCGACTGCCTTCTACGGCAGGGCGAGCAGGGCCCATCAGTACCTCGCCCACCCCGAGAGGCACGACGAATCCAGGGGAGTTCACTGACCTTGCGGGAATGGACGGGCCAGCTCGACAGCGCAGGCGGGGCCACGTGAAGTGCTCACGGGCCAATTCGAGCGCTCAGTCTCATGAGGGCCGGCGCACCGAGCCCGCCACCGCTGCTCCCCCCGTTCATACTCAACGCGACGGGCCGGGCTGCGGTGCTGAGTGCCCGTCCGCCGACGGGCACTCAGCACCCGCGGGTGGAGAACTAGGGGAGGGCGGTCTCGTACTCGACGTTCGTGTGTCCACAGCCGGACGCGATGTGCTCCAGTGCGGTGCGCTCGGCGCTGTCGATGCTCAGGCCCCAGCGGAGTTTCGTGGAGGTCCAGTCGGAGGCGTACTGGCAGCGGGCATCGGCCAGTGGCGGCAGCCAGTCGGTGACGTCCTGGTCGCTCTTGGACCGGTTGGCCTTCGCGCTGACGGCCACCAGGCTGCGGGGGGCGTCGAGGTCATTGGCGTACGCCTGGCGTCGGGCGGCCGTCCAGTTTGAGGCGCCGGAGTCCCAGGCTTCGGCGAGGGGGACCATGTGGTCGATGTCGAGGCCGCCGGGGGCAGTGACGGTCACGCCGTCGTAGTACGAGTACCAGGTGCCCGAGGCGATCTTGCAGCCCGCTTCGATGACCGGCTTCGTGCGCGATTCGGCGATCAGGACTTCGGCCCTCGTGTTGCAGCCGTTGTGGTCGGCGTCGACCCAGTGCTTGAACTTCGTCCGCTCGTACCCCTCACGGTGCTCGGCCGCTACGGGCAGTTCGGCGATCCCGTCGGTGAGCGACATGGTCACCGCAGCGGGCGCAGCATGGGGGAGGGGGAGGCTGGCGGCCGGTGCGGGCGCGGCGGCAGCGAGGGGCAGGGAAAGAAGGGCGGCGGCCGCGAGGCCGCGCATCAGGTTCTTGATCACGGATTGTTGATATCGGCTGCGGAGGGGCCGGGTTGGGCGTTCCGCCCAGGTGATCACTCGTCCGTGGATAGGTCGTATATACGGCTCAGGCGATGGCTCGCCGTTCCTGCGGCTCGCGTCGCGTTGCCCGCCGGTCCGTGACGTCGCCGCCGGGTCAGCTGAGCGGGCGCCGTTGAAAGTGGGGTTGTCGTCTGGTGCCGCCTGTGTCTCACGAACTTCGTAGTCGGCGGCGTTCACGTCGAAGTCGGTGCCGCTCGGCCCCTCGGGCAACCCAACGCGCACATTCGGTGCCGAGCCCCAGCAGCAGAACGAGCAGGACCGCTGCGGCCATCACGATCTGAGAAGTGGCGGTCACCAGTAGATCTGCCCGGTAGAACCCGAAGCCGACTGCGGCAAACCCGGCAGGCGCGATAGTCAGGACCAGCCAGAGGCGGGCCGTTGGCGCAAGGGTGCGTCGCTCTGAGGCCCACTGCTTGATGCCTTCCGCAAGCCAGTAACCGGCAAGTACCAGGACATCGAGCATGGTGATCCAGGCCGCCACGAAGATGTCTATGACCCAAGGGAGCATGGGCACATCATCCTGCGGAGTGCTCTGCCCAGCTTGAGTACAGCTACTCAACCTCGATTAACGCTTGCCTCTCAGCGGCCCCGACGACAGCTCTCTGTTTGTACCAGGGTGAGCTTGCCCAGCCACTCGAAGTCGTCCGGGTACTCCCATTCCTCGGCTGCGGCAAGCACATCCGGAAGGTCCTCGCGCGAGATCGGGGGGCCCGGCTGGTAGCCGGCAGTACCGCCTGGCGTGGTCCAAGGGATGTACCGGCAGACCTCGACCATTCCACGGTCGACGAGAGCGAGGAGGAAGGGCACCAAGTCCTCCGCCGGGCCGGATGCCAAGGGTTCCTTCAGATCTCCCCGGACTCCGGGAAGGATGTCCATCTCGGTCGCATTGAGCACGAAGGCGTACTCGACGTCAGACATCTCGCTTGTGCTCACCCGCAGAACTATCGCAGGCAGCGACCGCTCAAGTTACCCGCGAGCAGCTGCAGCACTCACAGGCCACCCCGGGCGCCGATTCAAAGCAGATCCGGGTGACTGTGGCCGACGCCGGACAATTCGCATCGTTCGATTTATGTTCGATATATTGGAGATGGATCGAGCCATGTGGCTTGAATCGTGTCTTATGTGATCGGAGGTGGCCGGGATGCCCGGGTCGGTCCAGCTCCATGTCGCTTCGGGGTACTCCGCCCGCTACGGCGCCTCTCTCCCTCACGACTTGGTGCGCCGGGCGGCCGAGCGGGGGGTGACCACGCTCGCGCTGACCGACCGGGACACCGTCGCCGGCACCGTCCGCTTCGCGAAAGCAGCCACCATTGCCGGTATCCGGCCCCTGTTCGGTGTGGACATCGCGGTCGAGCCCGTTTCCGGCGCTGGCAGTGCCGGGCGTGCGCGGACGCCGGTGCGCGGGGGAGCGCATGTGGTCCAGGCGCGGTGGAGGGTGACGCTGCTGGCGCAGTCCGCGGCAGGGTGGGCGCATCTGTGCCGGATTGTTTCGGCCGCGCACGCCCGGCCGGCCGACGGGGTTCCGGTGGTTTCCTGGCCGGTGCTGCAGGAGCACCTGGGCGACGGGCTGGTGGTGCTGCTCGGCCCGTCCTCGGAGCCGGTGGCCGCGCTCATGGCGGGGCGCCCGGATCTCGCCGAGCAGCTCCTCGCCCCGTGGCGGGCGATCGCCGGGGCCGGGCTGCGGCTGGAGGCTGTGTATCTCGGGCGTACGGGCACTGGTGCGGGGTCGCTGCGGCTGGCGGCGCGCACCGTGCAGCTCGGCGACCGCCTCAAGGTGCCGGTCGTTGTCTCCAACGCGGTTCGCTACGCGGATCCGGCCCAGCACCGTGTGGCCGACGTGCTGGATGCGGCGCGCCTGCTGCGCCCGATCGACCGCCGAGCGCTGGATGGTGGTGAGCGCTGGCTGAAGGGCACGGCCGAGATGACTGCGGTGGCTGCCCGCGTCGCCGAGGCCGCCGGATGCGGGCCCGAGCGGGCGGCGGCGCTGCTCGCCGAGACCGATGCCACCGCGGCATCGTGCGAAGTGGACCCCGTTCGGGACCTGGGGATGGGCGAAGCCCACTTCCCCGAACCCCACGTGGTCGGCGCGGACCCGGCCAGGGGTGGGGCGATGCGGCTTCTGCGCCGTCGCTGCGAGGCTGGCATGCTCGCCCGGAGCCTGGGCCGCGATCGGGAGGCGGTGGAGCAGCTGGAGTACGAGCTCGGCGTCATCGGGCGGCTCGGTTACGAGGGCTACTTCCTCGCGGTCGCCCAGGTCGTCGCCGACGTGCGGGCCATGGGGATCCGCGTAGCCGCCCGCGGATCGGGAGCAGGGTCCATGGTCAATCACGCGCTCATGGTGGCCACGGCGAATCCGCTGGAGCACCGGTTGTTGTTCGAGCGGTTCCTCAGCGAGCGGCGGACGTCGCTGCCGGACATCGACATCGACGTGGAGTCCGCCCGCCGCCTGGAGGTCTACGACCGCATCTTCAAACGGTTCGGCTCCGAGCGGGTGGCGGTCACCGGCATGCCCGAGACCTACCGCGCCCGTCACGCCCTGCGCGATTCGGGGCGCGCGCTGGGGATTCCGCCGGAGACGGTCGACATGATCGCGAAGAGCTTTCCGCATATCCGGGCCTGTGACATCCGCTCCGCGCTCGCCGAACTGCCCGAGCTGAAGCAACTGTCGGCCCGGGCGGGTGAGTTCGGGCCGCTGTTTGAGCTGGCGGAGGGACTGGACGCGCTCGTGCGCGGCTACGCGATGCACCCGTGCGGCGTGATCCTGTCCAATGCATCCCTGCTGGACCGGCTGCCGGTGCAGCCGACCCCGGGCGGCGACTACCCGATGGTCCAGGCCGACAAGGAAGACGTCGAAGACTGCGGCCTGCTGAAGCTGGATGTGCTGGGGGTGCGGATGCAGTCCGCGATGGCCCACGCAGTGGGGGAGGTGCAGCGGACGACCGGGCGGCTTCTCGACCTGGACAACCCCGACCACGTCCCCCTCGACGACGAGGCGACGTTCGAGATGATCCGCCGCTCCGACACCCTGGGCTGCTTCCAGATCGAGTCGCCGGGCCAGATGGACCTGGTGGGCCGGCTCCAGCCGCGGCACATGCAGGACGTCATCGCCGACATCAGCCTCTTCCGGCCCGGCCCGGTGAAGGGCGGGATGCCGGCACGGTTCATCGCCGCCCGCCACGGCGCAGCCCCCCACTACCCGCACCCCGACCTCGTCCCGATCCTCGACGACACGAAAGGCGTCGTGATCTGGCACGAGCAGATCATCGCGATCCTCGCGAAGATGACTGGCTGCGACCGGGCGGCGGGCGATGTCGCACGCCGCGCCTTGGCCGACCCCGAGCGCCTGCCCGGCGTAGAGACGTGGTTCAGGAACGCGGCCCGCGGCCGCGGGTACGACGATGCAGTCGTCGACGAAGTCTGGTCGACGATCAAGGAGTTCGGGGCGTACGGGTTCTGCCGCGCGCACGCGGTGGCGTTCGCGGTGCCCGCGGTGCAGTCCGCGTGGCTCAAGGCCCACCACCCCGCCGCCCTGTACGCGGGGCTGCTCGAACACGACCCGGGCATGTGGCCGGTGCGGGTCATTGTCGCCGACGCCCGCCGCCATGATGTTCCCGTCCTGCCCGTCGACATCAACCACTCCCACGTACAGCACCGCGTCGAAGCCACCGACCAGGGCTGGGGCGTACGCCTCTCACTGTCCGCGGTGAAGGGAATGAGCGAAGCGCAGGCGGCGCGGATCGCCGGCCACCGGCCCTACGCGTCGCTGCAGGACTTCTGGCAGCGCGCCCGCCCCGCACTGCCGATCGTCGAACGCCTCATCCGCATCGGCGCCCTGGACGAACTGAAGGGGACCTTGACGCGCCGGGACCTGCTCCTGCAGACCGGCGAACTGCACCGCCACGCCCACAACCGCACCACCACAGAAGGACAGCTCGCCCTCGGCGACGAACTCGTCACGTCCGAGCCCAGTGGCCTGCGGGAGCTCTCCAGCAGGGAGCGGATGAGCGCCGAGCTGGACGTCCTGTCCATCGACGTCTTCCAGCACCTGATGGACCACCATCACCGGCTGCTGCGCGAACTCGGCGCCACCGACGCAGCCCACCTCCAGACCATGGTCCCCGGGCAGAAAGTCCTGGTGGCAGGCGTGCGCGCCTCGACGCAGACACCGCCCATCCCGTCTGGGAAGCGGGTCATCTTCGTCACCCTCGAAGACGGCTCCGGCCTCGTCGACCTCGCCTTCTTCGACAACTCCCACGAGAGGTGCGCACACACGATCTTCCACTCCGGACTGCTCCTGGTCCGTGGCACCGTCGAAGCACGCGGCCCCCGCCGCATCGTCGTCGGGGACATGGTCTGGGACCTGGACGTCGTCGCGGCAGCGCGCCGCGACCACGGCCCGCAAGCAGCCCTCGACCTCCTCGGCCACACCACCACCGCCACCACCACCCCCGCCAACCAGCCCCCCACGACCGCACCCGCTGAGCGGGTGCTCAGCGACGGAACTGCCGGCGCTCAGCTCGACGCATGGGCAGACCTCCAACCCGCCGGTAGCCGCTCCGCCGATCTCCGCCGCCTCGGACACCGATCCCCCGGAAGCGCCGGATGACCCCCACCGCAACCGACCAAAACGAGCGAATCGCACGGCCACATATCCGGTGCAGGCACAAGTCGTCCGCTGGCGACCAGAAGGAGAAGTTGCAGCGCCTGGGCTGTACGGACGTGGAGGTCATGGAGGCCAAGCCGGGCGTGCTGCCCACGCCGAGGCTGACCTGGGCAGGGCGCCAGCCGTCACGGCTGCGCCCTGCCCAGGTCTGATGGGTCGTGTCAGGAGGTGCAGGTGTTGAGCATTGAGGTCAGCGCAGTCTTCTCGGTGTCGGTGGTGGTGAGCTTGAAGACGGACTTGATGTGGGTGTAATCCTCGCCGTAGGTGCACCAGAAAGCTTTGTTCGTTGGCTTCCAGTCCGCGGGCCCTGAGTCGCCTTTGCTGCTGTTGGAGGAGGACGACGCGATGAACAGCTGCTGGTCCTTGAGGTCGTTACCGAAGGCTTTGCGCTGGTCAGCGGTCCACTTGTCGGCGCCGGAGCGCCAGGCTTCGGCGAGGGGGACCATGTGGTCGATGGTGGCCTGGGCGACGACGGTGACCGTGGTGTCGTCGTACACGGAGTACCACGAACCAGATGACGGCTGGCAGCCGTCCGAGCCCTCTACCACGTCCTTCCCGTCGCGGGACAGGACATCCTGGCGAGTGGTGCACCCGTCGGGCTGGCCGGCCCAGACGTCGAAAGCGTCACGGGAGTAGCCGTCCATCGAGTGCGGCGTGGCCACAGTCAGCGCGGTGAGCTCAGCCCGGGCAGTGTCCAGGGACGGAGGGCCGGGCGGGTCCGCAGAAGCGGGACCCGCGGTGAAACCAACAACAACGGCGGCGACAGCCGCCAGACCCAGCGCGGTACGGCGCATGGAGATCTCCTGATGTCTGTGGGGGGACAAGAGGAAACCAGGAAAGCGCCCAACCACGTCCCGTGCTACGCGCGTTGACTAAGCCAGACCACACCATTCCAATTCCCTTACCCAACCTCCCCATCCCGGCTGGCCTCTGCCGTGCGGGGGGCTCACCGGTCAGGCGGCGACCGGACTGGCTCACCGCGGCCTGACCGATTCAGGAGCGAATTCACTCATAGACGGTGGCGGCCTGAAGGGCCCTGCCCAGGAAGGTCCAATCCCCTCCTTCCGGAAGCTCCTTCCCGAAGTTTCGGTACCAGCCCGGCGAGGCATCCATCCACGCCGCGAGGGCTTCAAGGAAGTGATCGAGGCTCTGGTTCTCCCATTCGTGCCCCCGGCGGAGGTAGTCCTGGTGCAGTTCTCGGACGAAGGCGATCAACTCGTCGCGGCTACGGACCTCGCTGTCGGGAGTGAGTGTCATGGAGCGAAGGTACCTCGCTCGGGCGACCGCTCACGCTTGACGATCAATAGGAGCATCCTGCACGGCCAGGCACCCGACCGAGAACGAAGAAGAGCCTCAGCTGCCAGACTGGGCCCATGACAACGCTCCCTGTGCGGCCCGCCGCCCGCGTCATCGCCCTCGATGGCGACGGGCGGGTTCTCCTGCTGCGCTACGAGGAGAACGGCGGTTTCTGGGCGACGCCCGGCGGCTCTCTCGACCGCGGTGAGGGCCACACCGCGGCCCTGAGGCGCGAGCTCGGCGAGGAGCTCGGAGTCGACGGCGAGCGAGTCCGTCTCGGTCCGCAGCTCGCCGAGCGCACCACGGACCACAAGGTCGGTGACGGCGACGTCCGCCAGATCGAGCGGTACTACATCGCCCGTCTCACGGAGGCCGACCTGAACCTGGCCCAGGCCACGCAGCCCGACACCATCACGGCCACCCGCTGGTGGTCGATCGATGATCTCAACTCCACCCGGGAGACCGTCTACCCGCTCGGCCTCGGTGACCTGATCACCAGCTACCAGACACAAGGTGCACCCGAGCGTCCCACCATCCTGCGGTAAGAACGACGGAAGCCGACGCCAGGAGCGAGCAGCTCCCGTCGAACGCCGAACTCCCGGGGTCAGCCAGCAAGTCTGCTCGATGACCCAGAACCAGTACTACACCGTGTAGACGTACTGGCGGCCGTACACCCGGCCGTCGACGACATAAGCCGGCGACATCGCGAAGGCGATGGGACGTGCGGGATCGCAGGTGGGCCAGACTTCCTGCTTCGAGGGCACGATCACTGTTCCTGCTTCGTGGGTGAAGTCCCATGCGTGTCGCAGCCCGGCGCGGTGGATGCTGGTGGCCAGTTCAGAGCAGGTATCGCGCAGGGCCGTGACAGCGGCTTCGATGTGGCCGCCATCATTTTCGGGCAGGTGGAGCTTGCGCTGGATGGCCCTGCCCGGCTGCGGGTCCTGGGTAAAGAGCTGTTTGCTGAGCAGACCAATCACGTACGGGATGCGCTCGCGCTCCGGACGTTTCACGGCTTGCTGGCACTTGTCGGCGTAGCGGCGCGCGAAGTTGACAAAGTTTTGCTCGACCAGCGTCCGAGCCTGGCGGGAGAGTTTTTGGTGTTCGGTGTGCTGGGTTCCGGCGAGGTCGGCGCGGCTTTCGGTACGGGCTGCGAGGAGGACACCTAGCTGGCGCTCCAGGCGCTCCAGGCGCTGGCTCATGTTGGCGTGCTCCTGCCGGCCCGCATCAATGGACCGTTCCAGGGCCTCGACGCGTTGCAAGGCCTCGTCCAGAGGGCCGTCCGAGCAGGCGCACTCCGCCATCAGCGGCGTGGCTTCGACGCGAGGTTCCACGAACGTGGGTAGGTCTCTCATGGGTCCCTCAGTAGTTGGAATGGAACCGGATTTGCGTGGCCACCTCGTGGTCGCCGTTGACGAGCTCGGCACGTACCTTGATTTCGGTCTCGCCGAACTTCATGAACAGCCGCACTGCCCGATCCCGGCGGTCTTTGAAGCGCTGCACGGAAGCAAGATCCACAGTGATGGTTGCGAGTTCATCGCAGCCGTCGTCCGTGACGTAGCGCGGTTCCGGATCGCGCGTGGCATAGAGCCGGAGCTCAAGCACATCGGTGTCAAGCGATAGAGGCCAGTACTCATGCACGACCTCGGCTTCGGTGCTGATCGACTCTCCGGTCGTAGCGAAGGCGGAGAAGCGATCCCGGCAGGTCACATTCCCTAGCGGGGACACATAGCGCTTGGCCTCCGGATCCACCCCTTCCTTGAACGGCAAGTGACAGTTCGCTCCGTAGGTGAACCGACTACGCCGCGCCCGGACCTGGGGGTCGTAGCAGAAATGAACGGCACCGTTGAGTACTGCGGTCTCCGGGTTCGGAGGGACCATCACCTTGGCGCGGTCGCCGAACCGTTCCCTGACTGCCTGCTGAAGGTAGGGGGAGCTGCTGAAGCCGCCGACGAGGAGGATGACGTCCGGGTTCTTGTTGTCGCCGCGGGTGGCGTTCATCTCCTGGAGCTGGGTTTCGATCAGGTCGAGCGTGCCCGGCACAACCGTGTCGAAGAGCGCGTGGATCTGGACCGGGGTGAGAACGATGTTGGTGGTGTTCTTCTTCGGCTGCCGTCGGGCGAGGTGGCGGCGGCCGGCTGCTCCCATCACGCGGTCGATCGCGGCGGGGATCTGCAGATTGATGTCGTCGTCCTGATCGAGCTTGACGGAGACCTTGGCTCGCTCCCACTGGTCAATCAAGTTGAGCAGCGCATCGGGGCACTTCTCCTTGATGTTGTTGAGCGTGGCCTGCCCGCCCAGGCACTCCGTGAGGTGGTCACGCTCGAAAGCCCGGTTGATGAAGTCGGAACCGAAGCGGTCGCCGAGTGACTTCCCGATCTCGACCATCTTGCCGTCGGGGTCGATCTGGTACGCGGTGATGTCGACTGTGCCTCCGCCGCAGTCCACCACCATGAAGCGCGCTCCGGGTGTCAAGAGGTCGCTGGCAGACCCATTGCCGTCCCCGACCACGTGCACACCCGATACCCGGGCGAAGTGGGCGGCAGCTTCCGGCTCAAGCGACAGCAGGACCCGGCCGTCCTCCGCGGGCAGGCCGGCGTTCTTCCCTGCGTCCCGCAGCAGGGACTTCTGGTAGTCGGTGAAGCAGGCGGGGCAGGTCAGAGTCCAGCGGACGTCGTACTCGTCGTACCCGCTCGCCTTGATCTGCTCCAGCGTCGCGTTCACGACCTGGCGCAGGAGGATCGTCATCAAGTGCAGGGTCACGCGGTCGGTGCGAGGGCTCTCCTGCAGAAGCGAAGAGGTCTCGGCGCATAGCTCGTCCTGGACCGTCACAACGGGCGCCGCAGCCTCGTCCTGGGCTCCCAGGTCCATCTTGAAGCCCTGGTGATAGTGGGCGCCCTGAGTACTGAGCTCGGCCCCCCGGGTGAGCCAGAGCAGGCGGGCCTGGTATCCCCATGCGATCATCCCGTCGTCGGCGTCCAGAAGGACGGCCGAGAGGTTCTTCGCGGTTGGATCGGGCTGTGCCTCCCACTGGTTCGCCAGATGGATCGTTCGGCCTGCTGGGTCGTCGTTAGCTGCCGAGATGACAGCCCAGCCCCCACCGATGGCATGGGTGCCGACATCGATGGCCGCAACAACGCGTGGTGTGGGCAATGATCTTCCGTTCCTGCGGACGAGAGGCTGAACCGTACGGACACAACTGTGGTCCGTCACGGTGCTGTTCAGCCGCACAGCACCTCGCCGTCGTTTCGTTGGTTGACGGACCAGATGTCGCAGACCAGGGCAATCGACTCAAGCATCGAAGGCGCGCCGCACGCCTCCGGTCACTCGCACGGAGTAACACCTCCTGTGCAACATTGCACAGGAGTGTGCAGGGTTGCACAGGCAATGCGTGGCGCTCCTCGGTGTGGCGCGGCCCGCCCTCTACTCTGCCCCGCATGAACCAGAGCGGGAGGGACGCTTCCCAACTTCGCATCCCGCAGGCGGTCGAGACGAGCGCCAGCGTGTATCTGCAGCCGAAGCGCAGCGAGACGGATGTACGGGATCGGCTCACGGCCTACCGGAACGCGGTCGCCAGACGTGACGACCTCGTGCTTGAAGCCAAGGATCTCGGGCTGAGCGAGGTGGAGATCTCCCAGCTGTCCGGGCACTCGCGCAACACGGTCCGCACTATTCTCCGACGCAAGGCCGGGTGAAAACACGGCCGGCGTGGATGCGCGCGACTTGTGGCCGTTGCATCCCTTGATCGGGATGGTCACCCGCACCCGACGCACCGAGTAGCTCCGGCGGACGGTCATACCGGGCGCCCCGCGTCGGGTCGACGTGCTCGGCGGGCCCATCGGCCACCACGGTTGGGCCGGCGCTCGTGAGTCGCCCGTGGTGGTGGCGACATGCCGAGCAAATCGAACATGTGCTCTATTTCCGTGATGGAGTCCTTCCCCGATGAACTGGTGCAGGCGCAGCGTGAGTGGTCTCGTACGTATGCGGAGCTGTCCGTTGCCCGCCCACGGAATCCCACAGCGCTGCGGCGGCGTCTGCTGCGGCTGTCCCTGTGGATCGAGCAGCACCCCTTCTTCCGTACGAGCCCTGGGCGGTCGCCGGCAGCCCGCTTCGAGCTGCGCCGCCTGGTCCGCGAGACGGAGCGAAGGGCGGATGTGTCGTGAGGAATCGTCCGCCGAGTGAGCGGCAGGTTCAGATCCGGCGGGCGATCGGGGAGTGGATCGCCGAGCACGGTGAGGGTCCGTCCGTACAGCAGCTGGGCAAGCAGGTCGGGCTGTCCAGTACGGGGTCGGTCGCGTATCAGCTGAAGCAGATGGAGAAGCTCGGCATGATCAGTCGCAGCGGGCGGCGCTGGCGCACCGTCCGGCTCGGCCGCTGAGCCACACCACGGACATCGAGGAGGGTGGCATGGCTTTGGTGTCAGGCGCTTTTCGGCTTGCGGGCGGCTGATTTCTTCGCTGTCTTCTTGGCCGTGGTCTTCTGCTTCGCGCTGGTCTTTTTTGCGGGGGCGTGCTTGATGTCGTGCACGGTCGCATCCTCGCCGCGGGTGTTTCGAGCGGCGCTGACGGAGGCGTTCAGTGCCTCCATGAGGTCCACGACGCTCGCGGCCCGGGGAGCCTCTTCGACAGGCTCGGGGGTGCGGTGCTCGGCCTTGGCGGAGATCAGCTCCTGGACCGCTTCTTCGTAGCGGTCGGTGAATGAGCTGATGTCTTCCTGGGCCATGGTCTCCATGAGCTGGATGGCCGCGTCGATCTCGTCGTCGCTCACGTCCGCGTCAGGAGCGGTACCGACGTCCTCGGGCTGGCGGATCTCGTCTGGCCACTTCATTGAGTGCAGCACGATCACGTCGTCCACGACCCGCAGCATGCCCAGGCGCTCCCGCCCGTGCCACGCAAATTTCGCGATGCCCACCTTCTCCGAGCGTTCCAGGGCCTGGCGCAGGAGGGTGTAGGGCTTGGCGGCGACCGCGCCTTTCGCCGCGAGGTAGTAGCCGTCCATGATCCGGATCGGATCGATGCTGTCGGCCGGCACGAAAGCCGCGATCTCGATGGCCTGCGCGGTGGGCAGCGGCATCTGGTCCAGTTCCTCGTCAGTGATCGGCACCAGCCGGTCCCGTGCCACCTCGTAGGCTTTCCCGATGTCGTAAGGGCCGAGGACCTCGCCGTCGAGAGAGCAGACCTTTTCGTAGCGGACCCGGCCCATGTCTTCCTGGTGGTACTGGTGGAACGCGGTCCGGTGATCCTCCGTTGCGGACATAACAGAAACAGGGATCGTAACCAGTCCGAAACTGACCGCTCCGGTCCAGATGGGACGGGGCATAGGAGACCTCCACGCCAGGCCCCGAGACCTCCAGCGTACGAATGAACGCGGGAGCAGGCATCCCGGTCCACTCCGGGCGCCGGTTACTTGTGGGCGGGGGCCTTCAGGCTCCAGCCGGCCCCGGAGCAGCCCGATGGCGGCGGGGGGAACGTGTGCCCTCTGACGTCGGTGCTCGTAAACGCCCGGTGCTCTTGGCCGCAGGTGCATTCGTAGATCCCGCTGACGGGGACCTTCTCGCCGGGCCGGAACGTCCTGGTTGCCTCATCCATACCTCCACCGTGCCCCCGCGGGAGGAACTCCGCAGCCCGGTCAACGGGCCAGACGCCTCGATGTCGAGGTGCATTCACTTCGTTCGGGTCGGAGCACCAGCAGGTCGTCTTCATTGAACGGTGAGTGAAGCCGTCGCCTGGCCGGTGTCCGGCTGCGAGGTGCTCCTCGACGGCGGTGGTCAACATCGGCGCGGCGGTCCGTTGATGAAGGCGCCTCCCTCTCCGCACGGCAGGCATGCACGCAATCTGTGTGATTAGCGTCACGGTCGGTGGTAGAGGTGCTGGTCATGTGGCTGCACGTAGTCGGTTGATCACTCAACAGATGAGAATGTTCGTCCCACGGTTAACTCCCGGGCGCCCTCCTATCGGTGTAGGGGATGCAACGAGCCCGGCGCGCAACGACGCACGCCGGGCGTACTCCGGAAGAAGAGGAGGAGTCCGTGAGGCTTTCCAGGGCCTGGTACACGCTGGTACATCCCGGCGCCCTACCGGTTGACCGCCGCGGGCAACGGAACACGAAGGTTCCTTACCGTCCGCACCGCCTCGCAGGCTCGCGCTGAGTCCAGCTCCGCTGTGCGCAACGCGCCCCGGCACCACCGCCCGGTCACCCGGCCCCCGGCCCGGGGGGCGTGATGACCGGACCGTACGAGCAGGGCCACGAATTGACTGAACCCGACGGACTTCCCCAAGGGCCCCGCAGGACGGAGAAGTTCACAGACTTCCTGGCCCAGAACATGGATGAGTTCATACGCATGGCCATCGGCCGGCTGCGCAACCTGCACGACGCCGACGAGGCCGTGATGGACGCCGCACTGAAAATGAACCTCGAATGGACCGTCATCGAGGCGCATCCGAACCCGCTGGCCCTCGCGCGGGCCATAGTCCGAACCTCCTGCATCGACTACTACCGGCGCCGCGCCCGCCTCGCCGCACACGAAGTGCCGGTCGAGATGACAGGGCTCAGCCGGACGCCCACCGGCGACGATCTGCTGGAACTGCGCGGGTACGACCGGCTCGACCGGGCACGGGCCTGCCTCGAAGAGCGCTCCCCGAAGCAGGCGGAGTGTGTCCGCCTCAAGTACATCGAGGGCATGACCACCGATGAGATCGCCGACTGTCTCGACATCACGAAGGGCGCCGCCAAAGTCAACATTCATCTCGGAATCAAGGCCCTGCACGCTCTCCTGGATCTCCCCGAACCGGGGAAGGGGATTCCTGATGCTCGAAGAAACCCTGCGCGCCGAAGCGCAGGTGCTCCGCGACATGCTCAGCACCCACGACAAGACCGACTTCCTGCGCCGGCTCGCCACGCGCATCGAGCAGCAGGCCGACCCCTCGGCTACGCCTCGGAGCAGCACTTGCCGTGGCCGATCTCCCTCGCGGCCGAACAGTCGCCCGGCATCACCCAGGAGATCGCCGACAGCAACGAACTGCGCACCTTCATGGCACGCGATCACCTGCCGAAGGAACTTCTCCCCACGCCGTTCGCCCACCACTGACACCTTCATCACCGCGGCGCCAGTTCCGTCCTGCCCAGATCCCGAAGGAGACCCCCGTGGTCAACACCGCGACCCGCCCGCGCTACCCGGCCGGCCGAGCCGTACGACACGCACGTACCGCTGGATTCATGCCCAACGCCGAGCGATAGCAGGACACATGCTGCGCGGCCTGTGCTATGGAGCCGGGACCGGCGCAGCCGGCCTGCTGACTCTCTGGGCCGAACACCACCTATGGAGCTGACACGGCTGCAAGGCAACTGAGCGGTGAGCTGGCCTCCGGCTGGTGCTCTTGGCTCAATTGCTCATGCCATTTGATCGGGGGCGGTATGACAGAGCGAGTGCCACAGACGATGGCTGAGGAGGGGGTTCGGTGGAGGCCGTGCGTGTCGTTGCGCTTGTACTGCTGGGCAGTGCGTCTTTGGTGGCCTGGCGGCGGAGCCGGTATCCCGGAGGGTGGGCTTTCGCTTTCAGCGCGTGCTACGCGGAGGAGCGCGCGGACCTGGCCGGCGCACGGCAGGAAGTGCGAGGGGTGGAGAAGGAGTCCAGCAGGCTGGTGGCCGCTGCGCGGGCGCGGGAGAGGTCGGAGAGCGCCGAGCACGAGCGGGGACTACGTGTGCTGGAGCAGAAGGTCACGGCTCTGCGAACCCCGCGCCTGGGCCCGCGGTTGAAGGAGCCGATCGGTGAACTCGTACTGCACGAGCACGCGCTGGTGGTCTCTTCGAGGGCCGGGTCGATTCCGCTCGCTGGCCTTACGGCCCGTTTCGAGTCAGGCCGGCAGACCCATTCGATTTACCTGACCCAGCCGGATGGCAGGGTGCATAGGGCGAAGTACCCGCATCTGCCGCTGCCGGTTTCGGCCGATGGGGTGGCAGACGGGCCGAAGCCCTTCGACGAGGAGCAGGTACGTGACTTCGCGGTCGAGATCCAGAACGCGGTGGCGGACGAGGACGTCTTCCGGTCCCATCGGGAGGAGCGGCTCGCGCGGGCACAGGAAGAACTGGCCGCGTCGAAGGAGGACACAGCTTCTCTGGACGCGGCCCGTGAGCATCTGTCGCAGGTCCTCGACCGTCAGGGCCGGGACCCCCGAAGGAAGGCAGCCCTCGCTGAGCTGGAAGCAGCGAGTGAGCGATGGCAGGCACTTACCGGGCGCACTCCGCCGAAGTAGCAGGGACTTTCGCGGGCTGTCTGCCCGAGGCGAAGCCCAGGGTCTTGACTCGGCGCGAAAGCTGCCACGAGCGCGGTAGCCGCGTCCAGCAGGCATGGCCGCGAAGTGCCGGGCGTCCTCCAGCTCGGCCGGGACCTTGAGCGGGGTGGTGGGCACGGTCCACACGCTGGGCAGGCGGGCGTGCTCGGGGTCGTGCCAGTACTGCGGGCTGCGGGTGAAGTGGAAGACGGTCTCGTGGGCGCGGACGACGCGGTCGGCGACGGACTCGGGCATGGGGTTGGGCTTGTCCCAGATCATCTCGGCCCGGTGGATGAGCCCGAGGCGGTCGACGCAGCCGATCGCGTACCGCCAGGGCCCGAACAGCGACTTGTGCGGCACGCTGGTGGTGATCCTTTGCCGCTTGGGGGCGTACTGGGTGCGGCCGCGCTTGCGGTCGTGCTCGGAGCGGACGCCGCAGGCGCCGCCCTGGACGGCGCCGCCGGGGGCTCCGTGGTACTTGTCGCCGAGCAGTACGAGGAGGCGGCTTGCACATGCACGGCGTCGGCGCCGACGCCGCCCGCGCCTCCGAAGGCACCGGTCCGGGGGCCGGGAAGGTCGGATACACCTACCTGCATTCGACACTCGACGACTACTCGCGCCTGGCGTACACCGAGGCCCTGGAGGACGAGAAGGCCGTCACCGCGGTCACGTTCTGGCACCGCGCCGTCGCCTTCTTCGCCGCCCACGAGATCACCCCGATTCGTCGCTGCCTCACCGGACCGCCGGCGGGCGCAGCGCCACGGTCCAGGCCGGGACGGGCGCGGCGCAGCTGAAGCAGAAGGGGCGGGGTGCGCTGTCGGCGGCGGTAGCGATGGCGGGAACCCAGGCGCGTCGCAGGCAGCGCACGCAATGGCTGATGACTGTCTGCGGATCGGGCCCGCCCCGGGTGACGGTCTCGAAGAACAACACCATGTCGGCCGCGTGCTCCGGAGAGAAACTCCCTATGGGAAAGTCGCAGAAGTAGCAGCGATCCCCGACGACGAGGGCCAGTTCACCGCATTCGTGGCAGGTGAGCGTGTGGCGTGTCACTTCCTTGAGCGCGCCGCGGAGCCGCTTCCTGCGTTCGGTGCGGAAGGAGCTGATGTCTTGTACCCCCTTCGAGATGTCCATGACCAGGCGCAACGGAACCGCGTTGTTCCGCCCTGCCTCATACCGGTCGCCGAAGAGCAGTTCCTCCTTGAGGAAGCGGACGAGGAAGTCCAGGGCCTGCCCAGTACGGGACTCCACCGCGCGGGCGCTATGGGTGAGACCGTAGTGCTGGAGGGCGTTGCGATCCTGCCCCAGGCGCTTGAGCACGTTCTGCTCGTCGGCGGTGAGGGCGACGTGAGCGATCTCCCGGAGCCGGGTGACGGCGTCGGCCATCGTGCAGCTGGTGAAAGTGCCAGATGTGAACGCCCTGCGGGTGGCCTTGCGCGGATCGTCGAAGACGAGGCTCCAGTGCTCGTCCTGCAACCGGGCTTTGAGGAGCACCTCAGCGGCGGCATTGAGGTGGATGACCGCGTACTTCAGTTCACGCGGGCCTACCTGATTGGCACGCAGGAGATCCACGACGCTGGCCAGGTAGTCGACGCCGTTGAGGATCGGCGGGAAGTCAAGCTGTTCCCGTGGCGAGTCGGGTGATTCACCTAAATTGAGGACTCTTCGGTTCGAGATCTGGGCAATCATCCGTCCATCATCTCGGAGATGTGCGGGCGCGACCGCACGATTTTGGGGGCCCCGCTGTCGCCATGAGCGCGGAGTACGGGGAGCCGGGTTCCGCGCTCATGACACTTCCAGGGCGGCCTGCGTCGCGTCAGTCGATGTCCTCGCGAGGCGCGAGGAGCGCGAAGTACGTCGCGCGCTGCTCGTCGGTCAGCTCACCGTCGAGAGCGAGGGCCTGACGCAGTGTACGGAGCGTAGCCGTGGGCGGGACGTCCCACCGATCACGGGCCTCACGCATGATCTCGCCAATATGCCAGTGGGCGGAGCTGGGGTAGTGGCGGATGTACCAGTCCAGCATCTTCGCCACCGGGATGGTCAGGGTGAGATGCCACCAGCTCGCCTTCGTCTGCTTCTCCTTCCGCCGCTTCGCGCTGGCCGCACGGAGCTCGACGGACTCGGAGAAGTTGTTGAGCACCGCGCCTCTGACGACCGGGCCCAGCATGTCGGTGGGCAGAACCCGGTCCATGCTGACCGCGACGTTCCACGCGAGCGCGTCGGAGACCTCGCGCACGGATGCCTCGTTGCGCTGGCGCAGGATCCACCGCTTCCGTACGTCCGGCCGCCCCCACAGGGTGCTCTGGAAGTCGGCGGCGAACCGGTCGCGTACCTCGGCCGCGCCGGGCGACAAGTTGTCGCGGTCACCGGCCGACATGGTGGCTGTGATTCCTTCGTGGGAGCGCTGGCGTGCCTCCACCCAGTCGTCGGCCACCGCCTTCGCCCACTGGTCGCGGCCGTTGACCGCTGCCTGCGGGTCGGGCACCTCACTGTTGCCGCGCGAGATGTAGGACCGCAGCGTGGAGGCGGTGATACCACCGAGCTCCGCCATCTCCGGAGCGCCCAGCAGCTGGCCGCCGGTCAGCTCGGGGCTGGCGACGTCGACCACGCACCGCTCCAGCGGGAGCGCGCTGTTCTGCTCCTGGCGGTGCTCGACCCACAGCGCCAGGTGGTCCAGCCAGTTCTCCGGGCCCGGGGCCTCGGAGTCGTAAGTGGTGACCTTTCCGACGTACGCGCGGGCGGGGTCGGCCCGGCCGTCGAGCATGTCGGCGACGCTGACGGTAACGGCGGCACGGGACCTGCGCCGCTCGTGTTCCTGTGCGACCGGGTCCCAGACCTGTCCCGGGCGGTACCAGGTCGCACCGTCCCACCAGTAGCCGCCGGCACGGAACAGCAGCTGATCCCCGGACCACTGACTGTGCAGGAAGGAGGTGTCGCGGTTGCTCATCAGCAGCACGGTCCGGCCGTGATCGGGGTGGTAGCGCACCGACCAGCCCAGACTGTGCTGGAGCGGATCGGTGGTGAAGGCGTGCCAGCCGCCGTTCTCAGCGTTGTGGTCGAAGCGGCCCCACATGCCGCTGCCATCATGACGGCCGACAGCCTCGATGGCCTCGGGCCCCTCGTCGAGGGGGATGTGGGAGTCGTCGACGAACGGAAGACCCGGCACCGGGTGGTCAGTGCGCAGGCCGTTGGCGAGTGGACGGACGTGAGCCAACGTGATCCCTCATTCCATCTTGAGCGCTGCACATGTAGTGCAACGCTTCACGTCCTCTGTTCTACATCTATCTCAACCATCTTGTGCAGCGAATTTCGGCCAACCGTCCCGCAGGCGGCCAGGCGTACCACCGCTTCGTCGTTCTCTCAGGACCAGAGCCTCGTCCGACAACACAAGCGGAAGGCCAGTGAATGAGCACTCCCACACCCCGCAGGACGCAGTTGCTGGACTGCGCCCCGGCGCAGGTCGGCCCGTGTGCGCGCGCCGGGAGAACTGTTGCCGCTACGGCGTGGGGGGCCCGCACGCTTTGTGACTCATGCTGGGAGGCAGTGCAGACCAGTAGGCGGCAGCCAACGTCGCATTGACTCCGGTGACCCGCCGTATCCCGGCGCCGGAGGACTTCTACAACTGCCTGACCGCCCGCCCCGACGCACTGCTCGAACTGGCGTCGACGCTGCGCTGCGCACCGACCTACCGGTGCGGTCGCGGGTCGCCCCCGCGCTGACACCCGAACGCCGTCAAGAACCACAGCCCCCTCTATGCCGGGTCTCATGACTGTCACGATCGCGGGCGGACACGGTCAGGTCCCGGCGGCCGGGCCGGGGTGGATTCCGGCGGATGACCACGCGCGGTGGATCTGCGCGGCCGCGGCTGCGGCCGCCGAGTTCCAGGGGGTCTTGAGGATGAGCGCGGTGGCGAGCGTCCGTACGGCGGGGATGTCGAGCAGCAGGACGGCCAGTACGCGTTCGAGAGATGCGATGGCTTCCTTGGGGGATCGGGTGGGACTGGAGTAGGTGCCGATCTCTTCCAGGAGTTCGCGCAGGCCGGTGGTGCCGGGGGTATCAGCCTGGGCTTCGCGGAGGACGAGGAGAACCTGCCATAGTGCGTCGACTTCCCAGGCGGGCACTGCCTTCAGGTACACGGAATCCTGGACGGTGGCGGGTGGCTCATCGAGGTCAGCGGCGAGGTTGTTGATGGCGTCGGCAGCCGTCTGATACGGGGCATCGGGGAGCGGCGGGCCGTCCTTGATCGTGTCTCCCGCGGCGCCGGCGAGCTGGTCGAGGAGCACGAGGTCCAGCCACTGCACGTCGGAGATCCACGACGGGAAGCTGGGCAGCACACAGGGCCGGTCCGGTAACGACGCCGACGAAATCATTCGACAGCGTTCCAGCCCACGCCTGCACACGGCAGGGCTTCCAGAAGAATCCCCTCCACGTGTGACAAGCCTGGGGCCCTGGTCACAGCTTTCGCGCCCGTTGACCAATGGGTACGGGTACGTACCCGTACCCTTGCGGGATGGGAAGGAGCACGACGATGTCCGATGCCAACGTCCGTATCCCCGAGGAAGCCAAAGACCGGCTGGCCGCGATCGCAGCGGCGGAGGGGCTGTCGCTGCGCGCGTACCTGGCCCGCCTCGCCGAGACACTGCTGACCCCAGCCGAGCGGGCCGAGCGCGCCGAGCAGGCGCTTGCCGCGCTGCAGGAGTGGAACGGCTACGCCCCGACCACGGCCGAGCAGCACGACCTGGACGGTGAGCTGGACCGGCGCCTGGCACAGGTGAGCGGCCGGTGAGCGACGCCATGCACATCGTGCTCGACGACACCGCGATGGCCGCGGCCGGCCAGGGCAATGTCCTGGCGTCCCGGCTGATCCACCGTGCTCACGCCGAGGCGAGCTGGTTCTTATACGCCCCGGCGTGCGCGCTCGTCGAAGCCGACCGTGCCCGGCCCGGCACCGCAGAGCACCTGGCGTCGCTGCCCGGCATCACGGTCCTTGATCTTGATCTCGGGGCCGCTCTCGCTCTGGCGCGGCAGGAGACGTGGGCTGCGGCGCACAGCCAGTACGCGGCACAGCCCACCCCGGACCGCCCGGACGGGGCGATCGTGGCCACCACCGCACCCGACCGCTGGGCCGGAGAACCGGTGCGGGTCCTGGACCTCACCCCCTGACCGCGGGTCAGGGCGCGTTGTTCGGCTGGGTACGGCGGTTGCATCCGGGTGGGCGGGACCTGCAGCCCGTGATCTCCGGGCTCGGTGAAGACGCCTCCCGGTGGTTCTCTGCAAGTCGCCCTGTGCGGGCCCCGGCTGCAGCTGATGGGCGCGGCCCACCGTGGATGTCAGCTACTCCGCCCGCCGTCTACTGCCTCTGCTGCTTGGCCGTGCGAGTCGTTGCCTGTGCACCTCCTCGTGTTGCGCTACGGTTTTCCCCAAGGGCTGGAACAGCCCGAAGGCGTGCGGTCCGCCCCGGGCGGACTGGCGGTTTGTCTCAAGGGTGCAAGCCCAGTTCCGCTTACTTTCTCTCTCGGCGAGCCATGTCCTCAGTCGGCCGCTGCCCGGGGCAGTCATGCCGCTGATTGGCTTTCATGTCTCCGCACACGAATGACCGGGAACTGCGCCACGCGGCCCGGGAGTTCCTCTACATCGATTCTCGTATGGCGCCACGAACTGCCTCGGGAAGAATCCGACTCGACTCGGCCGATGCGATGCAGGAGAATTTCCAGGCCCTGCTCGTCACGTGTCTGATGAGCTCGGCACGTCTGCGCCACCCCGTAGAGCACCCGGAAACACCCTGCCTGCCCGGGATTCAGGGCTACCTGAACTGCATCATTTCCCGGCCGGAGGCGCTGGAAATCCACACCAACACAGCCGCACGGATCGCGTCCCGCATCATGCCGGTCCTCTACAGCGGTCAACGCGTGTCCGGCATCCCCGGGCTGCGCTTGATCGACCACAACAGGCGCCGGCTGCGCCTGATCCACAGGCCAACCGGGGCGCGCCTGGATCTCATTGAGTCCTCGTGCGGGGATTGGATGACCACGAAGGAAATGAGAGTTCTTCTCAACCGTGAGACCGGCTGGCACCTCAGGGACGGACGGGAACCGCTGTGGCGACAGGACAAGGTTACGGCCATGGAGGAGCCCTTTGCTGAACTGTGGGCTCGACGAGCCTGCACTCCGCTGCGCAGCGCCATCATGACGCGCGCGATGTCCATTTGGTACAAGTCAGATATCTACCCTGCATGGACGTGGCCCCAGCCCGGACAACCGCACCCATGCCTGGGCTGGGACATCAGCAAGGGCTCTCCGAACGCCGAGGAGATCGGCCACCTCCTGACGAAGTCCGCCATCCGCATCCCGCACGCCCGGTATGAGGCAGCCTCACGGAACACCGGACTGCTCATTCTTGGCGACGGGACCGTACAGCTGCTCTCAGCGTGACAGGAGAACGTCGCCCTCGTTCCTGAGGCCGCGACCGGGACGTTCTGCGCCGGTCTAAGCACAGATGCGGGCCCGATATACCAATTACTCCGTCTCCCTGGCGAGGGGATGTATCTCAGTGGTGGATCGAGGCCGCAGCCCGCAGTACGGCGGCCGCGTGGGCGTTCCACTCGCGGAGAGTGTCAGTGGAGGGGATCGCGCCCGGGACGAGGACGTAATCGCGGCGGTGGAGCACCGTCTTCATCTCCGGCTCGCTGAGCTTCCAGCGGGCGGGCTCGCTCTGCCCCGGAGCTCGAACCGTACTCACGAGCCGATGGATCTGGTCCGCCAGGCCGAGGAACTGGTGGTACAAGTTGCTGCGCTCTTCTGCCTTCCCCATACCTTCCCCCACATTTTTGCCGCGCCGTGCACACATTATCCACACACGCGTTCGGCGACTCCAGTGGCTGGTGTTCGATAGAAGAAGAGGGCACGTCGTAAGGGCAGCGATCCCGCTCTCTGTCGACGCGGGCAGGCCACCGATCCCCGCCGACCGCTTCCCAGAGGCCTGGTTGTGGCCTTGCTGGGAGCGTCTGAGCCTCCCGCCGGAACCGTTCAGTCCGTCGTGTCGTTGACCCGGTTCGACAACCCGCGGCATCTGGACAACGCGGTGCGCCAGCTGACGAAGTGGCAGCGGAGGATGGCCCGCCGCCACGTGCGAGGCTTGCCCGTGCACCGTCAGAGCGCGGGCTGGCGGGAGGCCCGGGACCAGGTCCGGCGACTGACGGGGCTGGTCGCGCAGCGGCGCGCCTCGACGCAGCATCTGCTGACGAAGCAGCTTGTGACCCAGTTCGCGCACGTCGCGGTGGAGGATCTGCGGGTGAAGAACATGACCCGCTCCGCACGCGGTACCCAGGACTCGCCCGGGCGGAACGTGGCGGCCAAGGCCGGGCTGAACCGGGCCATCCTCGACGTCGGCTTTGGCGAGATCCGCCGGCAGATCGAGTAAAGGGCCAAATGGCACGGCGTCACGGTCACCGCGGTCAACCCCGCCTATACCTCTCAGACCTGCAACCGGTGCGGGCACGTCGACCGCAAGAGCCGGCGCACCCGCTCCGTCTTCCAGTGCACACGGTGCGGACATGCCACCCACGCCGACATCGGCGCCGCCCACAACATCAAACACCGTGCACTCGACACCACCACCGATCACGAGTCAGAGCGTCGGCCGATCCGAGAAACAACTTGTCGCTGAGAGACGGCGAGAGGCAGTGCGGCCCCGGCGTTGGGGACCAGCGGCACAACCGTTGGCGTTAAGGGTTTGATCTTCGTCGTCTAGCACAGGTGATCGGTCTGCTGCGGGGGTTCGGAGGAAGATCCTCGGCCGCTGGCCGGGGCTGATTACCGTCCGTCGCATGCCGGTGGAATTTCTGACTGATGAGCAGGCCGTTATCTGGATCTCTCAAGGTCGATAGGTGTACTGACCTGGGCATTCGCATGGCTTGCAGTGTCAGGCACGGAGGTTGTCAGTGTCGCTTGCAAAGGCCGGTCAGGCGCCCTTCTCACGGACAGGGGTGACAATCTCGTCGACAAGCCAGCGGGCGGCCTTGTCCGGATAGGGGCGGGGCAGCGCGAGTACGACGTGCCGGATGCCGGCAGCGGCGAGTGCGCGGACGTGGGCGCGGGTGGTTGCGGGGTCGGCATAGTCGACGATGATCTGCGCGGAGCGGGTGATCTCGGCGGGGTCGCGGCCGATCGCCGCGCAGTGCGCGTCCAGGACGCGGGTGCGCTCGGCGATCCAGTCCGTGCCGTTGTGGGGCGGGCCGGGGACGTTCCAGATGTCGGCGTGCTCGGCGATGATGCGCAGGGTGCGGTCGCCCCAGCCGCCGAGCAGCAGCAGCGGGCCGCCGGGTCGGACCGGGCCGGGGCCGTTGCGGGTGCCGCGCAGGGTGGTGAAGAGGCCGTCGTGATCGAAGACCTCCTCGGTCCACATGCGGCGCAGAATGGTGATCGTCTCGGTGAGGCGGGCCAGTCCCTCGCCGGGGCTCGGGAGCGGGAGGCCGTAGGCGGCGTACTCGGCGACGGCCGGGTTGGGGCCGTCGGGCTGTCGGGTTCCGCCGACGCCCAGGCCCATGATCAGGCGCCCTTTGGAGATCACGTCCACGGTGGTGGCGATCTTTCCGAGGTGGGCGGGGGCGCGCAGCATGTTGCTGGTGACGAGCAGGCCGAGGCGGAGTCGGGTGGTGCGTGCGGCCAGTGCGGCCAGCAGCGTCCAGCCCTCCAGGACAGCGCCGCCGGGGGGCCCAGCCAGCGGCATCAGGTGGTCCCACAGCCAGGCGTCGTCGAGTTCGGGCAGTTCGTCGGCCTCCTCCCAGACGCGGAGGATGTCGTCGTAGGCCAGGTGCATGGGCGTCGTCTTGACGCCGAAGCGGAGCGCGCGGTGGTGTGCATCAATGGGCATGACCATCAATATAGGTGATCGTCAGGACTACTGACTATCAGGTGATGGTTAAGATTTTGGGATGGCGGAGAATGACGACGACGGGGCCGCGGTCGAGGAGCTGCTCGGCACGCGGCTGGGATACCTGCTCAAGCACGCGCAGCTGCAACTGGCCAAGCACGCCGGGCCCGCACTGGCCCCGTTCGGGCTGGACGCGCGGGAGTTGGTGGTGCTCGCGGTGCTGGCGGCGGGCCGACCGCTGTCGCAACTAGAGGCCGCGCGGCGGCTGGGCGTGGACCGCACGACGATGGTCGCGCTCGTCGACGCGCTGGAGGGCAAAGGGTTGGTGGAGCGGCGCCGCAGTGAGGAGGACCGCCGCCGCAACGTCGTTGAGTTGACGGAGCGGGGCAGACGGGCGCGGGCCGATGCGGAGGACGCCCGCGAGGCGGCGGAACGCGAGTTCCTTGCCCCCCTTGGCGAGAAGGACGCGGCGCGCCTGGTGAAGGCGCTGCAGGTGCTGATCAGAACTCCGAACGGGCCCTGAAAGGCCATCATTCAATCGGAATGCCTCGGCGGAGGTCTCGGAGCTGTCCGAGGGCCACGGCGAGTTCGTTGCGGAGCCGTTCGTTCTCCTCGTGCAGTTTGCGGTTGGCGTCCCGCAGGGCTCTGACCACCGCCTCGTGCGACTTGGTGGTGATTCGCTGCTGATCGGGCAGAGCGGGTCGCCCCGTGGTGGGCTGCTTGTCGGCGAGGTCGCGCAGTCTGCGGCCGATTGCGGCGAGGGCAGGAAATCCTCCGAGGTGGAGGCGGAATCAGGCAGGCAGGTCACCGTGGCCGAGAGATCGAGCCACCCGTCCCAACATGCCTGCCAACGCGAGGTTTTAGGGCTTATGTCGCAGTCGGTCAAAGTGCGGAGTTCGACCATGTTCTGAGTACAGCGGTGCCACTGAGGGTCGGCCCGCACGCTCAGGGACGGTCCCTGGATCGACTCGGTATTCATCGGGCGCACCGTGGTGCGGCCCGCACGCGCAGGGACGGTCCCTAGCCCAAAACTCACCGCTCCGGTCCAGATGGGACGAGGCATCGCAAACCTCCACGCCAGGCCCCGAGACATCCAGCGTACGAACGATCGCTGGAGCAGCACCCGGGCGCTCCCGTGCGGCCGGGGCAGCCTCGCGGCTGCGGCCTCACGAGCCGTAGGCCCCACGGCACAGGGCTGCCACCTCGGCACTCGTCACCCCGGCGGCTTTCCGGCACAGCGGGCGCATGTTGTAGCGGGGCGGGGACTGGTGGCGTGTCTGCGGCCGCCGGTGTGGTGCGCTGCGGCGATAACGGCGGTAGGCCTTCTTGGGAGCGGGTGCAGGCCACAAGCGGTGGATGCGGGGCGCAGCGGGTACGTACGCCGTAGTTCGATGGCGGTGAACGTGGCCAGCTGACGGCACCCGGTGAGCCCCGTGAACATGCCGGTGGGGGCGCTTCTTCTTGGCCTTCGCATCCCTGGCATCCGCCGGCTTGTGGGTTGCGGCCTCGACGCGGGCGAGGGTGGAGCGGCCCTGTGGCTGGTGTACGTCCGGCTGTACCCGGGCAGTCAGCGGCGCCTCCGCGGCCGCCGGTGGGCGGTCCTGTCCGGCTGGGTGTGGGGCGGCCGGTACGGAGACGCACCCGGATGTCGCGAGCAGCGCGGCCAGGACAAGAAGGAGGGGACGGCGGGAAATCACCCGCCCACCGTGGCGTACGGGGCGCCGGCGCTGCTGGCGCCGCGCGTGATCACCACCGGACCGAGTGACCTTCCGACCACGTCCAGGTGATCATCCGGGATGCGCCGTGACCTGCGGGATCCGGTGAGGGTTGACCGCCCATGAACAAAATGATCAGTGCGGTCACGACCGCTGCCACCTTGGCCTGCGCTGTCCTTGCCTTCTCCGCGCCCAACGTTTCTGCCGTACCGGCCCGCGCTCAGCGGTGTGCCACCATCGAAGTCACCGGTCACGACGTGCCGGTGACGCGGGGTCAGAGCGGTCCGGTCGTACGGCGCCTGGCCCACGGGAAGCGCTACACGTCGTGTCTGATCGAGCGCGGGAACACCACCCTGCACGCCTGCGGCGGCACGTTCACCGACTACTACATTGTCCCTGCCGCCGGCGGCCGCGGGGGCATCATCCCCCTCAGCTGCGCCCGGGTGGTCTGACCCATCCCGCTCGCAGCGCGTCCGAGCTCCGCGTAGACATGACCGTGTGGACCTGACCCCTCCGTTCCAGCCGATGCTGGCCCGCCCCGTCGAGACGATGCCCGACGGTCGTGATCTTCAGCTCGATGCCAAGTGGGACGGCTTCCGGGTGATCGTGTTCGCCCGGTCCGGTGCGCCGTATCTCCAGGCCCGCAGGGGTTCGGATCTGGGTGCCGCCTTCCCCGAGATCACACGGGAGGTCGCTCTGCTCGCTGAGCGCGGCACCGTGGTACTTGACGCCGAGCTGGTCGTCCAGGAGGGCGGCCGACTGGACTTCGGATTGCTGCAGTCCCGGGCCCGGCGCCGGGGACGTGCAGCGGCAGAAGCAGCCCGGCACAATCCGGCTCACGTTGTCGTCTTCGACGTGCTGCAGATCGGCGACGAAGTGCTTCTCCAGCGTTCTCTGCGGGAACGCAGGGCACTTCTGAAAGACCTGTTCGCGCATCGGGCGCTCGGGCCGCCGTGGACACTGTGTCCCGCCACCACAGATCCCCAGCTGGCGCGCGAGTGGCTGAGTCCCGCCTGGGCCGCGGTCGGAGTGGAAGGCGCCACCCCAACTCCACGTTCGCGCCCTCCACCTGGCACGTCCCGGCCGTTCATTAGGCCAGTCGCCTGTCGGAATCAAAGTTGTCGTGTTGCTCCGGAGCGTCCTTGCGAGCTCCGGAGTTTATGTGTCGTAGGCCAGAAATAGCCTCGCCGGAACCAATGCTCCGTTGCGGGACGCGACTGATCCCCGGTGGTGGCCCACCTCCACCGGCCCAGCCAGAGGGGTACCGAAACCCGGACCGGGCGCCGTGTCCCAAAGCAGGGACGGCGCCCTGCTCTCACCATCGTCAGCGAGTCTCGGACGTGAGTGCGGTACGCAGCCGCTCATAGGTCGGGGCAAGCTGGCGCAGGAGGTCGGCCAGAGCCTGGTCCTCGCCCGTGACCAGCGGATGCTGAAGGCTGCCGACCAGCCGGGATTGCCCGGCCGCGACCGCCGCCGCACCGGAGAGCCCCAGCAACTCCAGGCAGTGTGCGGCGTCGGTGAGGCGGCGCGCGCCCACCCGAACGGCGAAGTGCGCCATGAACCCGCGCGTTCCCGCGTCGAGTCCGCCGTCTGCCTGGGCGGCCAAGGCTTCCACGCCGGCGGCCCCGCCGAGCGTTCCCGCTGGGACGGGCCGGTCGCCGCGGCCCGCCAGCCACCGCTGCGCATCGGGCAGAGACCGTCGCAGCGCCTCCTTTGATGTGACCTGTCGCTCCCGGACGAAGCCTGCGCGCATCACGTAGGGGGCGTCGATGTAGCCGATCGCCTTCGCCTCCCACGCAGCGAGGAAGTCCGCGACCGGCAGCGTTGCGTAAGGGTGGCCGTGTGGGTCGTGGAAAACCACCGTGCCGCCATCGATCTCCAGCACGACCACGAAGTGGTCGCCGCCGTCGGTACTGGGTGTGCCCGGTTGGTGGAGCAGCAGTCCCATGTCGACGGGGCCGACTAGGACGGGCCCCCGGGCGGACATATCGCGCAGTCGTTCCTCAGCCTCCTCGGCTGTACCGCCGGAAGTCCGCTCGCATTGGGCGCCGAGCAGGACGAGGGCCGCGTCCAGGCCCAGGTCCGGGTCCCAGCCGTAGGGGTCGAACAGCGGCAGGGTGCCGCCGATCAGCTCGAAGCCGAACGGCGAACCGGTCAGCACTTCGATCACCGCCGGGGGAGGGACCGTCTCGCCAAGCACCATGGCCAGGGAGTTGGCGTAGCAGTACGGGCCGGAGCCGATGTAGTGCGTCATTGTTGTCCTCTCTTCGGCCTGGTCAGACGGCGATGATGGGCTGCTGAAGCTCTGTCACCCATGCGGTGGTGTCGTCGGGGCAGTCCAGGGAGACCTCGCGGGCAAGCCCGATGGGGCGGTAACCGTGAGCGGCGATCCAGTGGGCGAGCGCGTGCGCGGTGGGCAGGACGCCGTCCATCGGCCCGTGGTGGATGATCGTGGCCGCCAGCGGAATGCCGGGCACCTCAACTATCGGGAGGCCACCTGCCTCTCCGGCCACCGGTATCCCGGCCCGCACAGTGATCGGGTCCTCGCCGGGTGCTTCCTCATAGCGGGCAAGGCCGGGGCCGACCGGGGTGGTGCCCGCGTCATCGAGTCGGCAGCACAGTTCGTCGAAGAGTGGGCCGACGACCGGCCCAATATCTTGTGGTTCGAAGCTCGCTGCGATGCCGGTCAGCTCGGCTACCCGGATCGGGGGAAGGGAGGTGACGACAATGTCGTCGGGAGGCATGGTGCCCTCGCTTTCGATCGTCCGGAGCCTTGTCTCGACCCGGGCCATTCGTGCCGCCGCCTCGGCGGCGGCAGATTCCAGCTCTGCCCGGCGCAGCCGCAGCATGCCGCGGAGCTCCTCGGTGCTGACGTCCTCGTCGAGGATCGCCCGGACCTGGTCCAGGGTGAACCCCAGGTCCTTGAGGGCGATGACGCGGTTGAGCCGGGCGAACTGGGTGGCCTGGTAATAGCGGTAGCCGCTGGACGGGTCGACGTGGGCCGGGCGCAGTAGCCCGACGGCGTCGTAATGGCGCAGCATGCGGACCGACACGCGGCCATGCCTGGCGAAGTCTCCGATGGTGAACATGACGCCTTCCAGTGCAGGCCCTGACACGGTGGGAGAGTCAAGCACAGGATCACGCGTCCACCCGTTGTCCTGCGCCGCTCTCGCCTCTGGCGCGGAGAGTCACCAGAGGAGGGAACAGCTTGTCACCGACGAGTTTCCGGTCGACGCGGTGCGGGGAGGCGGGTGACGTTCCCGGACTGCTCAAGTTCCTCTCGGGCTTGCATCAGTTCAAGGTCGAGCTCCGCAACGATCCGACGCGATGTCGCCGACCAGCGTGCTGCTGGGCCGCTATGACCAGCACGGCAAACTGCGGCTGGTCGCCCGCAGCACCCCCTTGCCTGCCGCGCTGCGCCGGGAGCTAGGCGTTGCCCTCGCAGCGGCGGGGCCTGATCACCCGTGGAGCGCCGTGAGGTTTTCTGCGGGCTGGGGGACACAGGCGGTGCTGGAGCACCGCTGCGTGCGCCCAGCGACCGTCGTTGAGTTCGAGGGGGACTCTGCAATTGACTCCGCCAGGTACCGGCATCCGGTGAGAATCCGGCGCGTGCGAGAAGACCTGACCGCCGACGAGGTGCGCGGCTTCGGCGGACAGTGAATCACTCGCACCGCGGCCACGCGGCAACCGCTGTTTCACGCCGATCGGCCTGTGGCCCGCCGCCCTTCACGCCCTGAGTGCCGGCGGTCGCCACTGCTACCGCGTGATCGATCGCCGCGCAGAGAACCGGGAGGTCCGTGGTGTAGTCCCCCCAGCCATGAAGATCAGCAGCCATCCGTACGGCACTCGCCACAGTGATCACCGCGGCCGTCTGTGCCGGGGTCGGTTGGTTCCCACCGAACGCGCCGTCGAAGAGGGCCCCGACCACGCCTACCTCCAGCTGGTCACGCAGCTCCGGTGGCACGCCACCGTACCCATCGGTGAACTCTCCGGTGGCCGGGTCGCGCTCGTCGCTGTCGTACGGGTCCAGGCGGCTAAGCGCCTGCTCGACCGCGTCGGCCAGGTCCAGGAGCGGGTTGGGCTGGCCCCGCATCCACTCCGGCCAGTTCCCTTTCTCGACAGCCAGCGCTCGCAGCCACGCTGCGGCCCGGATGCCGGTTGCCCGCGCGGCATCCAGCACGAATTGCTCCGAAGACAGCGAGGAGGAGACGCTCACGGGGTTCATGCGCGGATCAACGAGTGGCACCCCGAATCGGGCACTCCTCGCCTCCGGGCGGAAGGGGCGTCCCTCGCCAGCCGTCACTGGGAAGGCTGCGAGCCCGACATGGTGATCCTGTCCAAGGGACTGGGGGCCGGGTACACGGCCGTGGGCGCGGTGCTGGTGTCACCCGAGATCGCTCCGTGGATCCGGCACGCGGACGCCGACCCGCTGCCCGCGATGGGCACTATGGCCGCACACCCGCTGATGGCAGCCGCGTGCCTGGGCGTCCTCGATGAACTGGACGCGATCGACATGCCCGCCTTCACGGCGCGTGGGGAACGCCTGGGGGAGGCCATGAGGTCCTTGAACGGCGTCGGGCCGGTCAAGGACGTACGCGGGCTGGGCTTCCTCTACGGAGTGGAAGTCGTCCCTGGAAAGCTCTGGCACGTGATGAAGGCGATCGAGGAACGCGGGGTGTTTTTCTACCCGTTCACCGGAGCCGGAGCGCCCCAGAGCGAAGGGCTGGTCGTCGCGCCTCCGCTGATATCTACGGACGACGACATCGCGTTCCTGGTCAACGCCCTGTCCAATGCGCTGGATGCCGTCGGCTGAACCACTGGCCGCACCTCAGGCTGGTGCCCCGAACCTCTCTGCACCAGCTACTCGAACACCTCAACAATCCACCGGGCGAACCGACTTGGGTTCTGCTCGACAACCGATAGCGTCTGGGGCACGCCGAGTCCGGTGTGCCCCAGAAGACAAGGACGGCCTGAAATGCGCGTTTCTGTAATCGGCTGCGGTCACCTCGGGATCCCGCATGCTGCGGCGATGGCGGAGCTGGGCCATGAGGTCATCGGCGTTGACGTTGACCAGGCCCGGGTCGATCGACTCAGCGCCGGCGAGTGCCCCATTTACGAGATCGGCCTGCCGGAACTCCTTGCCCACCACACCCAGAGCGGACGTCTGCGCTTCACCACAGACATCCGCGAGGCTGCGGACTTCGCTGAGCTGCACTTCATCGGTGTCGGCACCCCCATCGATGCTGACGGCCGCTCCTACGACACCGCACAGGTCTTCGGCGCGATCCGCACGCTTGCCCCCCACCTCGACCGGGCGTGCACGATCGTCGGGAAGTCGACCGTCAGCGTGGGCACCACCAGCCAGGTCACTGCCCTCGTCCAGCGCCTGGCCCCCGCCGGCGAGCAGGTCGACGTCTGCTGGAATCCGGAGTTCCTGCGCGAAGGGCACGCGGTCGAAGACACTCTTTGCCCCGACCGACTCATCGCCGGACTCACCACCGCAGAGGCCGAGAAGGCGATCCGCGCGGTCTACGCCCCCATCCTCGACGCCGGTGTCCCGATCTTCGTCACCGACCCGCAGACCGCCGAGCTGGCCAAGGGCGCCGCGAACACCTTCCTCGGTCTCAAAATCTCGTACATCAACGCCGTCGCTGACATGTGCGAGGCCGCGGGCGGCGACGTCTCCCAGATCGTGGACATCCTGGGCATCGATCCCCGGATCGGCAGCGCCGGCATGAGGCCCGGCATCGGCTACGGCGGCGGCTGCCTCCCCAAGGACATCAGAGCCTTCACCGCCTCCGCGGGGCAGCTCGGCGCCAGCCAGGCCGCCACCCTGCTGCGCGCCGCCGAGGAGATCAACGAGAACCGCACTTACGTTGCCCTGGGCCTCATCACCCGCGCCCTGGGCGAACGCCCCATCAGGGGCACCCGGGTCACTGTGTGGGGCGCAGCGTTCAAGCCTGGCACGAACGACGTCCGTGAATCCCCGGCTCTCTCCCTTGCCCAGGCACTCCAGCAGGCTGGCGCCACCGTCACCATTCACGACCCTCAGGCGGTGGCCACCGCTATGGTCCGCAGCCCCGAGTTCGACTACACGGACGACCTGCCCACCTCCCTCGACGGCGCCGACGTCATCGTCCTGGCCACCGAGTGGCCCGAGTACCGGCAGGCAGACCCCCAGGCTCTCGGGAACCGCCCGGCCACCCCCCTGCTCGTCGACTGCCGCACCACCCTCGATCCCGAGCCGTGGCGCGCGGCGGGCTGGACCGTGCACCAGCTCGGACGCCCCGGGAAGTAGGGCCGGGCCGCGATGAACAACGGCAATGTTCTTCTCCGCCGCGCCGGCCACGCCGACGCACGCGCCGCGGCCGGTGTGTGGTTGCGCTCCTACGCCGCCGGCCTGCCGACCGTGCGCTGTGCGCACGACGAAGCTGAGGTGCAGGACTGGTTCTCCGGCGTTCTCGTGCCGCAGTACGAGACCTGGGTGGCCGTCACAGGGGACAGCGTGGTGGGGCTCCTGGTGCTCAACGGTGAGGAGCTGAAGCAGCTCTACCTCGAACCGCAATGGCGCGGACGGGGCCTCGGCGACCGGTTCATGCTCCTGGCCAAGTGGCAGCAGCCGGACGGCCTGTCGCTGTGGACGTTCCAGGTCAACGCGCCGGCCCAGCGCTTCTACCAGCGACATGGTTTCGAGGAGGTCGAGCGGACTGACGGGCAGCGCAACGACGAGCGCGAGCCGGACGTCCGCTACGTCTGGCAGCCGCATACATAGCGGCCGTTCCGCCGGGCTGGCTGACCGCCGGGCCTGCGGGGCTACGGTTACACAATGACAATTCTGATCGTCGGCGGCAGCGGCTTTCTGGGCTCTGAGCTGGTGCGGCAAGCGAGAACAGCCGGGCACAGGACAGTCGCCACGTACATGACCGAGCCGGGCACTGCCTCCGCAGATACGTGGCGCCCCCTCGATCTGCGGGACGCCGGACGCCTGGACGCCGTCATGGCCGAGACGGACCCGCACGTCGTCATCAACGCATCGAGCGGCCGGGCCGACTGGGCGATTACGGCAGAAGGGCCACTCCAGCTCGCGATCGTCGCGGCGAAGCGCGGAACCCGTATGGTCCACGTGTCCACCGACGCGGTGTTCTCCGGGGTCGGCCGAGTCCACTACGACGAGTCCTGCCTCCCAGATCCCATCAGCCCGTACGGTGCAGCCAAAGCCGCCGCAGAGACCGGAATTCTCGCGGTGCATCCGAAAGCGGTCGTCGCCCGCACATCGCTGATCATCGGCCACGGGCATTCCGTGCACGAGCGCCTGGCTCACCAACTCACCGCCGGCACGACCGAAGGCGCCCTGTTCACCGACGACATCCGCTGCCCCGTCCATGTCTCGGACCTCGCGGCCGCGCTGCTGGAACTGGCGTCGGGCGGCGCAGCAGGCATCCACCATCTCGCAGGGCCCGACGCCCTGAGCCGCCACGAACTCGGCGTCCTCATCGCCAAGCGTGACGGCCTCGACGCCACCCGGCTGCCCAAGGGGCTGCGCGCCGACAGTTCCGTTCCCGGAGCCCTCGACGTACGCCTCGACAGCCAGGTGACCCAGCGACAACTGCGCGCCACGCTGCGCGGCGCCAGGGAGTTCTGCGGCGAACCAGTTGACGATTGCCGGTGAGTGTGGCGCCTGTGGGACCCCAGACCTCATGTGATGACTGGCGATAGTAAATTCCGGGCGGCCGGCCACCCCCGCGCCATCCCCCGTCGGGGCAGGAAGTGACCACCAGGGGGCACGGGAGGCGCTTGCGGTCGCTAGGCGACTGCAGCGCGGGCCGGTCCCGAATGCTCGATCAGCGCCACGCATGTTGACCGGGACGACCACCCGCCGACGGATCGTCTACCCGGCGGTCGGCGCCCGACCTCATCGCTGGACCCGGACGCGGCTCCAGCGCTGGTGCATGCACGCAGCGCGGGCCATCGCGCAGGCGAGAGCTGGAGAGCATCGCCCGGGGGCCAGGCGGTGCGCCTGGCGCAGCCCGACCCGGACACCGTCCTCGGGCTCGTCTCCTGCCCGCGTCGAAGCAGCCGGTGAACGGCCGCCCCCGCGGCCGCCATGTGGGTGCCGCCGATCGGCTGCGGCACCCCGGCATGAAGAGCTGACGGCCGACGGCCAGGTCCACGTTGGCTACGCGCGCCTGCCCGGGGAGCCGTACTTCACCGACGCCCCCGCTGCAACCGATCTGCTCCTTCCCCTGCCTGTTCCTGAACCTGAAATTCGCGGAGCGGTCACTTTGGCCATTCCGAACGGAGACCAAGAGCCGGAGCTGGCCCAGGAGCGAGACACTCGACTCAGTCTTCGGGGGTGGACTCGGTGTGCCAGTTGTCCGGGGAGACTGCCTGCGGGGCAATGTCCTGATACTGGTTCCCCGGCACGGCCGTCGCGACATCCGAGGTGGACCAGGCGTGGTCCGAGCCAATGGAGGGTGCGGACGTGGCGGCGAGCGCACCACCGGCAAGCAGAGCCGTAACAGTCAAGGCCGCAATCTTGTTGCCCATGGTATGAATCCTCCCTGCTCGCCCGGACCGTCCGGCAAGATTCGACAACTCTGATGTAGGCGGATAAACAGATGCTCGACGCCTTATTGATGTTCCGGTCTCACGAACACTGGATCACCACAAGCGGAAAGACACCGCCAGGATGAGCATCCCCGCACCCCGAAGAACGCAGCTGCTGGACTGTGCCCCGGCGCAGATCGGGCCATGTGCGCGCTGCCGTGAAAACTGTTGCCGCTACGGCATTGACGAGGTCGACGGCGTACGGGTCATCTACTTCGTGACAGCCCTTCAGACGATCACGCGGTCATCGTCATTCCTTCTGGCGTGTGCGAGTCGCAGCGGTTCGTGCAGCGTGGCAGGAGCTTCGAAGCGGGAGGCCGCGGTCACACAAGGCGTCCGGCGTGCAGTCCCGGCAGCAGATCACGTGCTCCAAGTACAGGGTGTAGGCCGCCTGGGCCCGACAGGCGTAGCTACCGGGCACGTCCACAGGGCCGGGTGCGGCGTTCACGAAACCTGCCCTGTCGGGGCAGCAACGCCTGTGAGGACGTAGAGCGGACGCAGGCCGTGGTCTGCCGCGCACTGCCTATGTGCGTACACGCTGCGGGCCGGGCCCCTGGCGGAGGGCGCTATGCGTACACAGACGTCCGCACCCGGCTCGGGGCAATAGGTGCAGTCCGGTTGCCGGTTGTCCCTGCCTGTGTCGTCTGTCATCGCGCACACCCCGAGTCGCCGTGGATCAGGTCTCTGACCAGCGTGACCGCCAGGGGAAGCGGTAGTGCTCACAGATCTGTGAGCACGGTGAGCGTGGTCTACAGGCCGACCCAGGCGGCCAGGTGGGACAGCGTGTCAGGGGTACGGCGGGAGATATGGACGAGGCCGCTGATGGTTTCGCGGGCGCCCGGGTGGTACCTGGTCTGTTCGGGTGCTGCCTTGCGGGCTGTGATCAGCGAAGCTCAGTGCGGCCTCTGCGTGACCGGTCTCCATCTCGATGCGGGCCTTGTCGATGAGGAAGTGAGACCGCCGGGAGGTCGCCAGCCCTGAGGGGAGGCTGATCTGCCGGGCTTGGGTGAGGGCGTCGTCGTACTCGCGCATTTCGACTGCTGCCGACATCTTGTGCATGGCGACGTTCGTCGGCCCGAAGGACAGCCAGTGAATGTTCGATGCGTCGCCGACGCGCTGCGCGAGCGCGGTGGCTTCGCCGATGTGCCGCTCGACGGCATCCGAGTCTTCCGCTCGCGCTGCGATGACGGATGCCCCGAGGTGAAGTTGGCCAGTGACCGCAAGGGACTCGCGTGTCGACTTGGCTTGGCTGACTGCGGTGTGTCCTGCGGCGATAAGGCGCTGGCCGATGCGGTATTCGCCCTCGCGGAAGTAGACGAGCGCGCGCATGTACTGGCGCACGGCGGCCAGGCAGGGGTCTGATGCCCTCTGGGCGGCCCAGTCCATGCGGTCGAGGGCCACGGCGGACAAGTCGTAGTATCCGAGCTTCACGGACACGTCGTGGGCGGTCCGGTAAACCGAGGCGAGAGCTTGCCACAGTTCGGTGGTCGGCGCCCGGTGCGCTGCAGTGGTCAGTTCGCTGATTACACCGGGCAGACCTCGTGCCGCATTGCGCAGGTGAGTCGCCCGGACCATCTCGCAGAGGGCGTTGGCCGCAGTGATGAGCTCGCTATTCGAGCGGACGGCCATGTCCGGGTCAGCGCCGAGGTCGTAGAGGTCAAGTGATTCCCGGATGGGCATGACCAGTTCGGCCAGTCGGTCCTGCTGGAGTTCGGTCACGTAGGGCTGTCCTGTCAGGGCGGTGACGTCGATCCTCAGAGCGCGCGAGACCGCTGCGACGAAGTCTGTGCTGGCGGGGCGCGCGCCGCACTCGACCTGGTTGAGGAGGCTGTAGGAGTAGGGGATTCGGTCGGCCAGCTCGCGCTGGGTGAGCCTAGCGAGTTTCCTCTGCTCCCTGATGCGGGCACCCGTGTGGTCGTCGTCCAGTGTGGGCATACTGGTCTCCGTTCCTGACTCGTCATCTGGAACGGTACCCGCGCGTCCGCGTGCTGGACTCTGCGTCGCCCCCGAACCCATCCGGTTCGGGGGCGATTGCTTGTGATCCACTGAGCGACATGACCTCACGGACCCTGTACCTGTTCGGCTCCGCAGCCCCACCGGTGTTCGATGTCGCCCGTGTCATGGAGGATGCTCAGGCCCGCAGCTGGGACGTGTGCCTGGGGTTGACGCCGAGCGCAGCCCGCTGGCTCGACAACAGCCTGGACGGCCTGACAGCGCTGAGCGGCCACCCAGTGCGCTCCGAATACAAGCTACCCGGTGAGCCCGACGTGTGGCCGAAGGCAGACGTCATCCTGGTAGCACCAGCCACGTTCAACACGATCAACGAGTGGGCGCTCGGGCTGAGCAGCAAATTCGTCGTAGGAGTCGCAGCGGAAAGCATCGGGAGGGGGATTCCACTGGTCACGATGCCGTGCGTAAACGCGGCTTACGTGCAGCATCCGGCATTCGCTACCTCGGTGGAGACGCTCGCTGGGGCGGGGGTGACGGTGCTGTATGGGAAGGGCGGCTTCGTACCGAACGAGCCCGGCGAGAAGCGTCCTTTCCCGTGGGCAGTTGCACTCGACGCGGTAGAAACGATTGTCAGTTCGGGGCCATGACATGCATGGCCTCCTCCGGCCCCTCCCCCTGTCGCGCCGCGCTCTCTCGCAGACCTGGACCGGGCCATCCGCGCGCCTGCGTGGACATGCAGGCCTGCGTTGACGAGCCGGCGAGGACCATGTAGCAGCTGCTCGTTGAGTGGGCGGCAGCGATACAGGGCGAATTCCGACCTGCCGCTTAGCGATCCGGCCGTGGCTACGGACATTCCTGATGAACTGAGTGTGGCGCCTGACGCCACAGCAGCAGGCTGCCCTGGTACCGCCTCGTCGGGGCCGGTTCACCTACGCCGCCTAACCCAGGAATATCGGCCTGCCTGGGCTGGCAGACGCGGACTTCGACCTGCACAACGGCTCGCAGCAGGCAGCCTCGCAACTGAGTCCCCGGCCATACTTGGGCCTCTGCTTCAGTCCCTCGGTAAAGCTGCAGCTCAGAGCCCTTGTTCCTATTCAGTGGCGGGACTGAAGGGACTGAAGGGACCAAATCTTCCAGTTCTGTTCATCACGGGTGCGTGCGTATGCGCACGCACGTAACAGAGGTACATCCTCATGAGCCGTTCATAACTGGGGTTTTCGGTCCCTTCAGTCCCTGATTTTCGTGCTAAGACCTTCTGACCTGCGCTTTTATGGCAGGGACTGAAGAGGGACCAAAGTGCGGTGAGTCTTTCGGTCCCTACCTCCTGCAACACTCCCCGAGCCCCGACACGCCCGGCCCCTGATGCCACCAGCAAAACCTGTCAGGCCCCTGCGCGGCCCAACTCCCATGAGGGCCACAGGGACTGAAGGGACTCAACTTGGCAAACGACTCCACCAGCGCCGAAGCAGCTGTTGTACGCTCTGGACTGATTGGAAATCTCAGTCCCTTCGGTCCCTCATCTTGCAGTAGCAGGCCTGTGAACTGGTCTTTTGTCGCAGGGACCGAATGAGGAGTTAGCCCCCCGACAAGGACGATCAGCGTGGCGCGTCAGCATGAGACCAGTGGCCCCCAGCTGGCGGGAACCACCAGTCCCTACGACAGCGCTTACTGGTGTGCAGCTAACGGCTGGCCCGTCCACCCCCTGGCCCCTGGCCGTAAAACCCCCGCGGGGAACTGCCCGACGTGCCGAGACGAGCCCCACAGCCCATCGGACTGCCCCTGCATCCCCGCTGGACTCTGGTGTCACAGCTTTCACGCCGCGACCACGAAACCGGACCTTCTCAAGACTTGGTGGGGCAAGCACCCCACACTCGGCGTCGGCGTTTCTTGCGGCCCGGCCGGCCTCGTCGTCCTCGACATCGACGCACACAGCGCTGAAGTCCCCCACCGCGACCGGCTCCTCCCCGGCATTCCCATCCATGAGAGTGTCAACCTGACAGGTCTTGGTTCTGGGTTCGACACCCTCGCTCTGCTGGCAGCGCTTCGCGGACAGAACAATCCGGCAGACGATGCCACCACCTTGCGCGTACGGACTCCGTCCGGTGGCCTGCACGTCTGGTACCGCACACCGTCAGAGGGACCCCGCTACCGCTCCTCGGTCGGATCCAGCCCCAAAGTCGCCCTCGCCTGGCAGGTCGACGTCCGCTCCACCGGCGGCTACATCGTCACCCCCGGAACACGCACGCCCGCCGGGACGTACACGCCAGTCGGCCCAGCACGGCTCCCGGCAGCTCTCCCCGACTGGCTGGCAACAGAGCTCCAGCGCACCGGCCACTCAGTGAACAAGCAGCCCGCGCATGTCCCGATGCCCCGCCCCGGAGCAACCCGACCAACCGGGCAACGCGCCAACCGGCTCCTGGAGCCGCTCCTTGCCGAGGTCGAAGCATGCGCGGCAGCCCCAGAAGGAACAGCGTTCACCGAAAAACTGAACCGCGCCGCATACACCGCCGGTGGTCTCATCGCCGCCGGTCACCTGACCGAGGACCTAGCCAGAGACCTGCTCACCACCGCGGCCGACGCCGCACGTCCGAACCGCAGCCGACACAGCCTCACCGTCATCGCCTCTGCCCTGTCCGCCGGCGCAGCCCGGCCGCTTCACCTAAAGGGACGCCCATGAGCAGCGCCGACATCCCACGCTTCAACGCCACTGCCGCGGCGCAGCAGATGCTCGCTCTCGAATTTCAGGCGGACTTGCCCAGCCTGCCCGCACAGCAGATCGCCTCAGCGGTGCAAGGGCCGCCCCTCCCGGCGGGTCAGCTCCCAGGGCTGCTCACCGACCGCGGTAACGCGAAGCTGTTCGCGGTGATGTTCGGTGACCAGTTTCGTCATGTCGAGGGACTTGGCTGGTACCACTGGGATCAGTACCGGTGGAAACGGACTGGCGGGGAAAAGGCTGCTGTCTGGGCAGCGGGTGACCTCGCTGAGCAAATGCCGTCCACGGACCCCAGCGGCCAGTTCAGTGACCGTGACCTTGCTTCCCACCGGCGGCGTTCAATGTCGACCCCCGGCATCAAGGCGATGCTCACTCAGGCCAAGGCGTCCCCGGCACTGGCTTTGGATCCTGATGTTCTGGACGGGGACCCCTACGCGTTGTGCACTCCTGCGGGGGTAGTTGATCTGCACACCGGGAACCTCCACAAGCCGGATCCCGAAGCGGACATGCACTCCCGTGCCACCAGCGTCGCTCCTGAAATGATGCCCACCCCCCGCTGGCACCGGTTCCTCCACGACACCTTCGGTGAGGACGCCAAAGGCGAGGAGACCATCAACTTCCTCCACCTGCTCCTTGGCTACTCTGTCACGGGGGACGTCGGAGCCCAGGTCCTGCCGTTCCTCTACGGCACCGGCGCCAACGGCAAGTCCGTCCTGCTGGACGTCATGACGCAGATCCTCGGCGACTACGCCCAGGCGGCCCCGCCCGGCTTCCTCATGGAGAAGGGCAAGTTCTCCGAGCACTCCACCGAGCTCACCGAGCTTCACGGCCGGCGCATCGTCGTCTGCTCCGAACTCAAGCCGAACGACAAGTTCGACGAATCCAGGGTCAAGCTTCTCACTGGCGGCGACCGCATCATGGCCCGCCGCATGCGCCAGGACTTCTTCAGCTTCAACCCCACCCACAAGCTCTGGCTACTCGGCAACCACCGCCCCGAAGTCGGCACCGGCGGCCACGCCTTCTGGCGACGGATCCGACTGATCCCTTTCGAACGCGTCGTGCCTGCCTCCCGCAAGATCGACAACCTTGCCAAGGAGCTCGTCCAGAGCGAAGGCCCTGGCATTCTGCAGTGGCTCATCGAAGGCGCCAAGCGCTACCTCGACACCCGAGACCCGCTGGCCGGACCCGCAACCGTCCGTACCGCAACCGCCGCCTACGCCACCACCGAAGACCACATCGGCCGCTTCCTCACCGAGTGCTGCACCACCGACCACCCCGATCGCGCGACAGGCGACCTCCGTGTAGAGCAAGGCCTGCTCTACACGACCTACAGCAGCTGGTGCAGCGCTGGGGAAGGGATCCGACCCGCAACCGCCCGTGCCTTCGCCACCCGGGTCCGCCAAGAACTCTCTCTCGCGTCTCCCGCCGACATGATGAAATCCAGCGGCAAAAAGTACTACCCCGGCCTCGGGCTGCTCACAGATGACGAACCCCACAGCGACCATGACTGACTCTCGCGCCCTGGGCGCCCCCCTTGCCGCCGCTTACCATGGAGCCGGTGCCGCCACCCGGGATCGTGCTCACCACACCCATCCCGGCCCCCAAGAGGCTGGCCACAATGAAAAGGGGCTGCAGCCATGAGCTCGCTGCTGAACGAGAGCGACCTCCGCCACGAGAACGCCGTGGTGTGGCTGGAGGACCCCGATGACCTCGACTACGTACGCCAGGCCCTCGATAAGACGCCCCGCCGCCGGGGCAAGCCCCGCTACGAACGCGACGGCCGCATGATCGGCTACACCGAACTCGACACCCACGCAGAATCCGACCCCGACAGCGGCCTCCACCTCCGCAGGGTCTTCTTCCTCCTCCCGCACGACCGCGACACCAACCCCGACGGCCCCTACCACGAAGGCGCCCCCGGAGAAGCCGTCGACCCCGCCACAATCGAGCCCCGCCGAGTCGGCGACAAAACCCCACGCTCCCAGCGTGGCCCCGCCGCGATAGCAACCACCAGCTGAGAGCAACTGCGGGAGCGCGCCCTGATTTCAGCTTTCGGGTGACACAGCGAGGTTGTGGCGCATCTGAGCTCTCATGGCCCGAAGCATGTCCCATTCAACGTCAACTGGACAGGCCCCCGCCTTGAGCGCAGCGACGGAACCGCAATGCATTTCGAGGGCAGCCAACTGTTCCCTGACGATCAACAACCCTCGTGATCAATAGAACTAGGCTCTGGGAGTGCTGTCGGCTCGACTCATTTCCGGCCAAGATCGTCCTGCCCAATGACGGCGGGCAGCCCCTGTTCCTGGCGAACCTCGTCCAGAACGCTGAGTACCGTCTCCAAGCTTGCTGCTGAGAGGCCGGCGGCGCGCAGTGCCACCTTTCGTATCCCCGCATTCTCGAGGCCGCTCAACACATCGATCTGCATCTGGGCTTGGTCACCGACGTTGTCGTCCAACCGCGGTGGCTCTGGAACCTGGGTTCCGAAGCTCCGTTCCTGGGCGGCCAGTAACTCTGCCGTGCTTGTTCCGTAGGCCTCAGCGAGCAGTGGAACTAGTGACTTTGACAGCCGGCGCTTGCCGCCCTCGGCCTTGCGTACGGGACTGGGGCTGAGGGTCTTGGTGATCGAGCTCGTGTCTTTTTGGCTATATCCGGCGTCAGCACGCAAGTCTACGAGGTCTGGCGAACCTAGCCGGGGGAACAGCCCGTCAAGGGGCTGACCTACAAGCTGAGCTAGGCGGGGCAACCTCTCGGGGGGCGGCGTAGTGTCTCCGCTTTCCCAGCGTGTGACCGCAGGTTCCAGGACACCTACGTCCTGGGCGATAGCCGCCTGCGTGAGGTCAGCTGCCCGGCGCGCGGCACGAAACCGGCGGCCGTCGAAGACGCGTGCGGGCATGGTCTACTCCTGCGCTCGATCGAGTTCAGCCAATATATATGAGGTACTTGATCGGGTCTCCGGGAGGATATAACTTTCTTCAAGTGACCCTCATGGTGCGAAGTGACTGCCCGGCCCACCCGCAAGCGACGCGGGCTCATGCCGTTGCTCCATGTCACCCCCTACGGGTCAAGGATCCCATGTTGGATCTTCCTATCGAAGGCGGCAACGCGCCAATGGCGCGTTGTAGGCCTGAGCCGTGTTGGCCGCACAGACCGCTGTATACCCCTAAGAGGGCCCCGCTGCACTTGCTGATGACGCGAGTGTCCCTGCAGTTGACGGCAGCCGCACCCGACCTCACCCACGTCGACTTCGGGCTTGCTGCCTATCGGCTGTCTAACGTCAAAGGACGCGTGCGTCGCGGAAGTCGATTTCACCTCAACAAGGGCCGGTGCCAAATGACGAATGACAAGATCACCGGCACGGTCAGGGGCCACCCGGAAGCCACCGGCCCTGCCTCCTTGACCGATCACGCCCGTGCCGATCTTCTCGTGATGAACATGCTCCTTGCCGGAATGTCGCAGCTTGCGATCCGGCTGCGCACGCTCTTCAGCTGGGCGCACGTCAACCGACTGGCGAACCTGGTTGCCGACGAGGAAGCTAGGGGACTCAAGCCTTGCGCTGTCCCACGTGACTGTCGGCAAACCTGGCCAGCACGCGTCCCAAACGTGAGGCCCCACCAGGACACCCTGTCGTACCCCGCAAGAGCGGGGGCCCGGGCCAGATAGAAGGCGGAGTCGCGGCCCGCCAAACGTACCGCCCCGGGGAAGTTACCCACCCCCCCCGACGGGCCTGCCTTTGAGGCAGCGCAGCACCCTGGTCCGCATCTGAAAGCCCCAACCCATGCCGTCTTAGGCGGCTGAATCAGGCCCATAGCAGTGCTCTTTGCCGCGGGTCTACTTCGCGCTACCCGGAAACGGATCCTCTTGCCCACTACCAAGGCCCTACGCGCTTTTGCGGTCGATCTCCCGCAACCCGTGCCTGCCACTCACCAATGGATTTCTACGACCGCCAGCCGTATCGCTCCTGATGGCTACTCCTGGATGCAAGCCGTCTGCTGGGCGTACCACTGCGACTCCTACCAGCCTAGGCGTCGGCATGGGCCCCAACTGGTCGGGGAGACCACACTGCGCGTCGCGAGGGAACTTGCTCGCCTTTCGCCCTGCCGTCCTGGAGTTGACTACCTCGTCCGCGTGCTGAAGGTGTCCAAACGGACCGTCCAGTACCACCTGGGGATTCTACGCGAAACCGGCCTACTCGCTTATCGCGTCAAAGGCACACGATTAGCCGGGGAAGGCGGCCGCGCCAGCGAGTTCGTCTGGACCATTCCGGCATCCTTCGACGCCGCCCTCCATCTCGTCACGCGACCTTGCGACCGGTACATCCGGGCCCTGCAAGGCATAGCCGAGGAGGGGCGAAGGCTGATGAAGCAGCTCGCCAAGATGGCCCGAAACATCATGCGGCGTTCTCCCCGCAGTCGCTCCGGCAACTCCTCCAACAAGTGCCTCTCCCGCAAGACTCGTTGCACCCCAATGGGGGGAGGTTCAAATAGTTCTTCCACTGCGGGTGTTACTCCTTCCCCCCCTGAGACACAGCTCGCTCGTGGGACCAGCCCGACCCTCACCCCGAGCAGGCCCAGGGGCTGCCGCCCGCTCAACACCGTAGGACGCCGATACCAGCTGGCGCGTGAGCTGACTCAGCAGGTTGACTGGCTCCGAAGCAGTTCGATCCCCCGCATTGCCTGGGTTACCCGCGAGGTCGCCGACGCTGGGTGGACCACCCAAGAAGTACGCGCCTGGTTGCATCTTCGAGGAGAAACCACCCATATACGGCGAGCCACTGGGTTCCTGGCCGTCCTGCTCCGCCATGCCGTGACGACCCTCGACACGCCTACTAAGCGCTCTACCGTCGTTGCGCGCTGGCGTGACGCAGTCGAGACCGCCCGTCGTACTCGCATCCGTCAGGAACGCGCACGCGCCGAGCACTACAACTGCGGCTGGCAGGCCCCTCAGAGCATGGTTGTCCGCCGCATGGTAGCCCACGCCTTCAGACCGAAAACTGAGCCCCAGCAGAAGGTGGCGGCGCTGCCTCCTCTCGGAGGACCACAGAACCTCACCGAAGAGGAACTAAAGGGCATGCGTGAAACTGCGAAATCCGAGTACATGCAGGGCGAAACCGCCCTCGTCACTTGTGCCGTCGATGCATTCGGATGCCACGTCGCAGAGGCGATGTACGGCCGCGAACTGGTTCAGCGCACACTGCAGCTCTCTCGTCGCAGTTCTCTCATGTCCCTGACCCACAGATAGGAGACCGAGATGACCACAGAGATGGACACTCCACCGGAGCACCCCCGAGTAGACCTTGCCCGTGTGACCTTGCGCGCCGCGCAGGAAGCCGCACGTCGAAACGGCGGCGTCACGGAATCCCGCACCCCACAGAGCCAGCTCCGGCATTTGCGGCACTCCGTAGACGGGCGAGAGCCGACGGGCTTCGGCTCCATCCTCGAATGCCTCATCGACGACCGAGCCTGGACAGCACCGATCGCCGGCGGGAACGCGGCGCGCCTCTGGCCCACCATCGCCGGAAAACAACTCGCGTCCCACGTACGAGTCGTAGGCTTCCGTACGGGCCATCAGGAGCTTGTCGTGGAGGCGGACTCCCCGGCATGGCTCACGCAGCTGCGGCTGGAAAGGCCGACGTTGTTGCAGCGCTTCAGAGAAGCCCTCGACTCCGACGTCGTACTCGACATCGTGCGCATCAGCTCCGACCGTACCGTCACTGTTCCTCCTGCACTCGACATCGAAGCCACGGAGCCTAAGGCACCGATCATCACGCAGGAGAACTCATCGGCGGGCTACCGACGCGCTCGGGAGGCGTACCTGGCAACTCGCGCGGCATCGATCGAAGGGGGTAGTAGCAGAACAGCACTTGCCTAATACGCCAGCTGTAGACCACGATCATGCTTGGGTGGCGGCTTGACCGCTACACCTTGAGGCGGACCAGTGCCAGGTCGAGGAGGCGGTCGGCCCTGCCGTCTTCGGCGAGATGCCCGCGGAAGACGGCGAGCATGCTGTGGTGGAAGCCGGTATCGTCCAGCTCCAAGGCCGTGACGTACATGAAATCGATGCGGCAGCGGACTGCCTCCGCTGCCTGTCGGTCCGATATGCCCAGCAGGAACTGCAGAACACAGACGGTGGCCAGTTTGGGCTGGCGAGAGCCCAGGGTGTCCGTCACCCGGGTACCAGCCCGCGAAGTCCTTGTCACAGCACAACCCGTCTAGCCGGCCTCTCACCCACATCACTGTTGCATGAACTGTAAATCGGTCGGCGTAACTCCCGATCATGGAAGATGCATCGATGACCAGCGACAACTGACCGAGGCCGAGTCCATCGAGCCGTCTGAGACAGCGTCGGCGAAGTCTGTGGACGACAGGCTGATCGACGAGCTCGTGGGCCGTGCTCAGACCGAGGGCCTGCAGCTGACTACGGCGCCGACGTATCCCGCCAGACCATCTCCCTGATCACCAACAAGGGCCTCGACGTCATGCCGCATGCGTCTACATGGTCATCATGTCCTTGGACCCCACCGGCAAGGGCCAGGCCCGCTGGACCATGCGCTGGAAGACCACGCTGAGCGGCTTCGGCATTACCTTCGACGGCCGCCTCTCCGCAACCAGTCAGTAACTCCAACAACCTCAGTTACACCGTTCGTTGGACTGGCCCCTCCGGTGCAGTCGTCGGGACCTACCACACCGGCCGCTTCACCAAGGTGCCCCGGCTCGCGAAACTCCTGCGTGTGCCCACCCCCGCCGACCGCGGTCCCCTACAGCCGGGGCGGCCCGGCACCCCGGCACCCCGGCGCCTGCGCCCGTCGCCCCGGACACCCCCAGCGCGGACATCGGCATCGGATACGCGCGCTGCTCGACCCTCACCCACGAACTCCGGACACAGCTCGACCCGCTCGCCGCCAAGCACATCTCCCGGAACAAGATCTTCTCGGAGAAGATCAGCGCCCGGGTTCGGGTCCGCCCCCATTTCGAGGCAGCCCTCACCACCACCTGGGAGATCAAGGCTCACGCCCCGCACTGCCGAGTGATCTTCAACGTCTACGAGATGAAGCGCCTCGGACACGACGCCGCCGAGCTGACAGCGCCTCACCGACCACGACCTGGTCCTGGAAATGCCCGCTGGCCCCCTCCAGGGGATGTACGATCCCAGCGGCTCGGGACGCCTCCTGTTCGGATTCTTCGCCACGATGGCCGAGACCGAACGCGAGAACATCCGCGAAGCCACCCTCGAAGGACTCGACACCGCGCCCGCAAGGCAACCACGGCGGCCGGCCTCTGGTCATAACCGACGACATGCTGCACACTGTGCTCCGCCGCCGCGCCAACGCCGAGACCGTCGAGGACATCCAGCCCGACCTGTTCATCCCCACCGGCCGCCCGCAAAGGACAGAGCCCCGGCCTCTCCAACATCTACCGGGCCTACCGGGCGCTCGCCGAGCACGAAAAGACTCAGGCGTACCCGGAGGCGTCGAAACGGTGCACGCCGACTTCGCCGCCCTCCAGCAACGCGACCGCAACCCCGTTTAGTTGTTCAGCGCTACATGTCCGTTCGCCGTAGCTATGCGAGAATAGGGCCCTCAAGCAGGCGTTGTTGAGGCTGGTTGCATACTGTCGGCGAATTCTCGGACTGTGCGTGACTTAAGGGCCCTATAGAGTCGATACAGCTGGCGAACTTCCGGGAGCGTGACGGCATCGTTAACCTGCACCTCGACCAGCAGGAGTTCACCGAGGTCACGATACAGCTTGGGGGAATGAGCTAGGGCCTGTCGGCGGGTCACTTCCAACCAACAGGCGGTGGCAACCGTGCGCTCCCGGTCATCGCAGTCGTCCTTGGTGGCATGTACAGACGCCTGATCGAGCAGTTCAGGTGACGCCCAACTAGCAGACAGGTAGGTTGTGCTATCTCGAATATCGACTACTCGTTGATGCAGTTGCTCCCACGAGTTGCGGAGGTTGAAGATATCCTCGATCTGTGACCGGCTTGGAGTGATCATAAGTTCCGGAGTTGCCTGCCGCAGAAGGACCCAGAGTCGATAGAGAAGCTGCCTACAGTACCAGGAAATGGCAGACCTAATCAGTGGCTCGATTGCGGCGAGGGAACAGCCCAAGGCGACGAGAATGAACCGTGAGTCGGAGAGCCAGAAACAGATCAAGCGTAGCACGGGTATCGGTGGACCGAAATACTCGATACCGCGGAATGCTTGGTATGGTATTTCCGCGGTAGTGCCAAAGGCAATGGCCATCAGGCTTGCTCGCAGGACAGGGCTGAGCACGGCGGTCCTCTGTCGCCAAAATACGATGCCAGCACCTGCTGCGGTAATCGTACCGAAAGTGAGCCAGGAGGCTGCGTACGGTATCCACCAGCCGTTGGCTCGGGTTCCGAAACGATCAGTAGCAGGGGCGAGAGAGAAAAAGGCCACTGCGAGTATGGTCATGATGGCTGCGAAGGTTACGGGTGCCCGGCGTACCCATGCGGGCGTGGGGCCCTCGGATTGTTGCAACGACACCGCGAGCCACCACACACATGCGAAGTCGCAGGTCGCCAGCAAGGAGACCACTAACTCGCTTGCCTTCGCTATTCCGGTCGTGGCGTCGATCCAGTTTGCGATCGGCTCTTGTATCGATACCGTTCCGAGCGCCATGACCGCTAGTACCACCCACAGTGGGCGCTGCTTCTTATGTCGTATAGCGGGGAAACGTAAGAGGAGAACTGCCCAAACGATTATCAGGGTGAAAGCCCGTAATGACTCCACCCAATTGGGAACGTTATGCATGGTTCACCCCTCCAGCCACGCCAAAAAGGTCACCGACACGTCGTTCAATGGCGGTGCTCTTGCTGTGGCGCCGCTTACGCTCGACGAGCGTGAGCACCATAGATGAGAAGGTCTCCGCTAGTGCTTCCGTTTCGTTGCTGTATGCTGGAGCTTTGACAGTCCATCCTAAGATTTCATGCGCGTCTTCATCAGGGGCTTCTTCATTCTCAACCTCGAGCATATGGCAGATCTCGTGAAGAATTATGTGGTCACGATAATAGCCTTTTGCCGATGCGCGGTAGAAAATATGGTCAGCCGTGCCATCGTCATGCCATAGGCCTGAAGGAAAAGATGAACGACTGATTGGATGCAGGCGCAGTTGGCGGCCGCGTGTTCGCTCAAGCGCCTGACATAGCGTCTCGATACGCCACGGCTGTGGTAGCTCGGGCAATTTTTCTATAAGTTGTCTCGCAGTGCTGCGTATAGAGGCTCGTGTCATTTGCCACTCCGTTAGCCGCTTTGGGCATCGTCGCATCCTGGCTCCGATCTGTACGCCCCGCTCATGTGCGTTGCGCTAATTAGTCTTTTCGGCCCCATGAAGCTTTGGATGCAAGCGGTACCCCTGGAGGGCTTCACCTCTGTGCGCTCACTTGCCCACCGCTTCTTCAATGCGTGATCACCCCCGGCAGTGCTATTCCCGCCCGACTGCACCATCCCGCTGTGCGGTGAAGGAGCTTACCCATCGTATGCATGTGCTAGTCCGACTCGTCGGGTCTTTGCCACGAAGGGGGCGGTCGCGGTCACAAGCTTGACCATCTACCGTGGCTGCGCATGAACGATCTCCGCTCAGCCATTCGCGTCAACCGCGTGTTCGACGGCAGCACCTTGTGGGAGGGGCCAGTCATGGTCCTGGTGGAGGATGGGAAGATTACCGATGTCGATCGGACGGGCGCCTTACCCCCTGACGGTGTCTCCCTGACTGATCTGGGTGATGCCACGCTGCTGCCCGGCCTGGTTGATGCCCACACGCACCTCGCCTTCGATCCAGAGGGCAAAACCGAGACCCAGATGCTGGGCGACAACGATGCGACGGTCCTCGCCCGCATGCGGACGCATGCCCAGCAGGCCCTCCACGCAGGTGTCACTACTGTGCGCGATCTCGGCGACCGAGGGTACCTGGCTCTACAGCTTCGGCAGGAGTGCCGGGAACTTCCGCACATCGTTGCGTCAGGCCCTCCCATAACCCGCACTGGTGGCCACTGCTTCTACCTCGGCGGCGAGGCGGACGGGCCAGAGGAAGTCGCTGAAGCCGTGGCTGACCGGGCTCGCCACGGTGTGGACCTGATCAAGATCATGGCGACGGGCGGCATGTCGACCGTCGGCTCTGACCCCGGAGCCGCTCAGTACACCCATGCCGAGCTCCGGACAGCTGTCCGGACTGCACACGAACTGGGCCTGCCCATCACGGCGCACGCCCACGGAACCGACGGAATCGCTGCGGCTGTCGCGGCTGGTGCAGACGGTGTGGAACACTGCACTTTCATGACTCGCGATGGGGTCCAGCCCGACGAGCAGATCGTGGACGCCATCGCCGCCGCTGGCGTGTTCGTCGGCTGCACCGTGGTGAGGCCACGCTCAGGTATGCCCGCTGAGGTACTGGCCACCATCGAGCCCTACTGGCAGAACCAGGCAGCCATGCATGCGCGCGGAGTGCGCGTGGTGTGCTGCACGGACGCGGGGATCAACCCCCACAAGCCACACGGCATCCTCCCCAGTGACGTCGCCTACTTCGCCTCGCGGGTCGCTCCGAATGGTGCCGCCCTGGCCTCCGTTACCTCCCTCGCGGCCGACGCCTGCGGCCTGGGACACAGGAAGGGCCGGATCGCAGCGGGATACGACGCGGACATGCTGGCCGTCAGCGGAGACCCGGTGCATGACATCACCGCCCTACAGAAGGTTGAGGCGGTCTTCCGAGCAGGTCAACCCGTGTACCGATGATGAACGCAATGCTGGCCGGCTGGCTGGCCAGCGTGCACCTTGTCGTCGCCGCCGCCGTCGGGTCCAGATCGAGGGCATGCCAGGCGTGGTGCGGGCAAGCCGCTGCGCCAGGGCTTCCTGCCTGATCCGTGCCACGACTTGCGCATGCCGTGCCGTTCGTGCCGTAGGTGGTGGTGCGTTGCCAGGCGGGAAGCACTGGCTGAGGCGGATGGTGTTGGTTCCCGCGGCTGTGAGGACGTGCTGGACGTGTGTCCTCGCCATCCCGTGGTAGCGGCAGTGGTGCAGGTCGTGGGCCTGGTCCGTTTCACATACCGTGGCTTCCCAGCCAGCGGGGACCGCGTAGGGCTCCTGCCATTCGGAGGTGCCCTGCTCGTGGCGGGCCCGGGTCTGGATCTCCTGCAGGGGCAACACCTGGCTGATGTCCCCCTCGACCGCACCCTCGCCGTGCCGGGGCTCTCAGTAGCCGAACATCGCGCCCGCGCCGCTGCCGGCCCGGACGTCCAGGCTGGCAGCGGCGCTCGGGTTAACGAGGCCCGGAGCAATGCGGACGTCGGCATTCGGGGCGTCGACCGTGGTGCGGTAGCGGCTGCCGGACGGGACCGTGAGTTTCATGGCTCCTCTGCCGAGGACCGCGGAAATGCTCTGCGGTGCCTGGCTGAACTGCACGCTCGCCGACCCCCCACCGACCGAAATGCTGACGGTCGGCGAGGTCAGGCTGCTCGCGCGGATCGCACCCTTGCCGGTGACGGCCCGCAGAGGGCCACGCGAATTGCGCACCGTGAGTGTGGCGGTTTCGCTGGTCAGGTCCATGGGGCCGCTCAGGTCCTGCAGATCGGCGAGCCCGGAGGTGAGCCGGGCGGTGATTCGGACGTCCGCCGGGACGCGCAGCTCGACTACGACGGCGGGGGCGAGGCCTTCCAGGAGCCCTTGCGCGGGCTTCGTCACCCGTAGGTGCAGAGTGTCGCCCTCCCAGAAGTGCTCTACGTGCGGCGCGCGCCCGGTCCACGATCGTGTGGTGCGCAAGGACACCTTGTCCGCCGGGCCCGATCTCACCAGGACCGACCCGCCCAACCCGTCGATCCGCAGCGCCGTGACCGGATGCCGCAGCAGCACTTCGTCCGTACGCGTCGTTGGATGCAGCCGAGACCAGCCCCACATGGCGAGCGGAGCAAGCAGCACCAGAATGGTGAGCACGGACACCGTGTGCCAAGTCCGGCCGCGAGTCAGCCACTTGGGGACGTAGGGGGAGGGTTCGTCGGCGGACATGGACACGAGGATATCCACCCGGCCCCTGCCGAACGGAAGCAAGTGGCCCAGGCCCGGGCCATGGTGAAGCTAGTACCACCACGAAGTCGGATAGCTGCGGTGATGTTTGAGACCGCGCCCGAATCCATCCTCGAATACGTGCCGAGGAGTGAGCAGAAAGCGGACTGCGCCGCAGCTGCGCGAACGAGGGAGTCGGTTGCCATGGGGCGTACCCAGCGGCCCGTGACGACGGCCGACCGTCCGGGCGGCGTCCACGACGCGGTCGGCTGGCCGCTGTCCCCGGGGGCTGCCCCGGGTACCCAGGCCGCCCGGTGGACGTTCTGGATCCCGACCCCACGCCTGGCCGGTGCGGTACTGCTCGGCCTCGGCCTGGCGATGATCCCGTGGGTGGTCTACCTGCACACCATGCTGCCCGCCTCGTCCCACGCCGCGAACTGGGCCTGGGCGTGGACCGGGCTCGATGCACTGGAGGCGATAAGTCTCGTGTCCACAGGGCTGCTGTTGCGCCGGAGGGACGCGCGGGCGTCGCTGACGGCGATGGCCGCCTCCGTGCTGCTTCTGGTGGACGCGTGGTTCGACACGATGACGGCCCTGCCCGGGGAGGACCTGGCGTCCGCGCTCGCCATGGCCGGGGGGGCGGAACTCCCGCTCGCCGCGGTCTGCGCCGTGCTCGCTTGGCGCGGATTCCCGCGGACGCGCTGAGCATGCGGCGGTCCGGCACCAGGGGGGTACCGGACCTCCTGTGCGCGTGCGCCCTGGGGGGGGGGGGTCAGCGGACCGTCACGGGAACTCGCGCGTAGGAGCGGAAGTTGAACTCGGGGCTGAGCTCCGGTTCGCCCGCGAGGGCCAGCTTCGGGAAGCGCTCGACCAGGGAGCGGAAGACGACTTCGCCCTCCAGCCGGGCCAGCGCCGAACCCAGGCAGTAGTGGACACCGCCACCGAAGCCGATGCCCTTGCCGCCGGTGCGGGTGATGTCGAACCGGTCGGGGTCGGGGAAGTGCAGCGGGTCGCGGTTGGCGGCGGCCAGGAACGGATTGATCTTCGTGCCGGCGGGGACGGCGACGCCGCCGATCACCACGTCCTCGGCGGGCGCCCGGGACACTGCCTGTACGGGCGTGTCGTAGCGCAGCGCCTCCGACACCGCGGCCGGCGTATGGGTCGGGTCGCTCCGGAGCAGGGCCAGTTGTTCCGGGCTACGCAGCAGGGGGAGCACACCGTTGGTGATCAGTCCGACCGTGGTGGTGAAGCCGGCCGCGTAGATCAGGATGATGGTGGGAACGAGCTCCTCCTCGGTGAGCCGCTGGTCCCCGTCGCGGGCCGTGACCAACGCCGTGATCAGGTCCTCATGGGGGCGCTCGCGGCGGGCCGCGGCCAGTTCCCCGAAATAGGGCAGCAGGAGGCGCGCCGCGTCGTCGGCACGGTCCAGCGCCACCTCCGGGACGCTCAGGTCGAGCGCGGGCACGATGTCGGCCATCGGCTCGATCAGCCAGTCCCAGTCCGACTCGGGGATGCCCAGCATGGCGGCGATTACCGCGGACGGCAGGGGGAAGGCGAGGAGGTCTCGCAGGTTCACCGTGCCGCCGTCCGCGCCCGCGTCTGCCACCCGGTCGAGACAGGTGTCGACCAGGCCCTGGACGTCCGGTGCCAGCTCCATCACCCGGCGCGGGGAGAAGGCCCCCGACACCAGGCGGCGCAGCCGCGTGTGCTCCGGCGGATTGCGGACGAGCATCGACTCGCCGATGGTGCGCGACGCGGGGCGCACCTGCCAGCCGGGCGGCGCCGTCGAGGCCTGCGGGTCGCTGTCCGGGGTGCGCATGACCGGATTGCGCAGCACGGCCGCACAGTCGTCGTAGCCGGTGAGGATCACCGAGCCGGAGGCGGTCAGGTGCACGGGGGCGGTCTTGCGCAGCTGGGCGTACCTGGAGTATGGGTCGAGGCGGCCCGCCGGGCTGTAGAGGTCCTTCAGGATCGCGTCGCAGTCGGCGCGGTCCCCGGACGTCGGAGACGCGGTCCCTGAATGGGTGGCCACGTCCACCGCGTCGCTCATTCCCGCTCGACCGCGCGCCAGCGTCACGCCGAGGCCCTCTGCTCCATGCGGCGGCGCAGGCTCAACGGCCGCATGTCGGTCCAGACTTGGTCGATGTGCGCGAGACACTGCTCCCGGGAACCCCGGCTGCCCTCATCGCGCCAGCCGGCCGGCAGGTCCCGGTCCGCCCACCAGATCGAATGCTGGTCCTCGTCATTCAGGACAACGCGGTAGACGGGCCCGTCGGTCAATTCGTCAGCCATGGAGAGCTCCTGATATGGGGCGGTCGGACAGGAAAGCGCAAACCGACGATCGAGCGCTCCGCTATACCTTCTCTATAAAGGATCACCTCGCGTTCTCCGGTTTCCGATATCGGCGGAATATAGCGGCCCCCTTTAGCTTGCCGATGGCGCTAGTGCGCGCCCGCGCTGCGAGAAAGAGCAGCGTCTGAACGCCGGAGGAGGCACACCCGATGGGGCATGAACAGGCAGCCTGGAGGCCGCTGGAGATCACCCCCGAGGAGGCGGACACGACGGCGGGAGCCGACGGACTCGTAGCCTACTTGAGCACCCTGGACGACCTGGAGGGGCTGCTGGCCAAGGAGAAGGCCCTCGTCTTCCGGGGGTTCGACGTCCGTGAGGCCGAACTAGACCAGGTCACCGACCGGTTGCTGCCGAACCGGCTCGCCTACGTGCACGGCAACTCGCCGCGCACCAAGGTCGGTAACAATATCTACACATCCACGGAATACCCCGCCGAGTACGTCATATCGATGCACAACGAGCTGTCCTACGCGCACGCGTGGCCCACCAGGCTCCTGTTCACCTGCGCGGTGGCGCCCGCGACCGGCGGCGCCACCCCGGTCGTGGACGGCACGCTGTGGCTGGCGTCCCTGGACGACGAGGTGCGCGAGGCGTTCGCGGGCGGCGTGCGCTACACCCAGAACCTGCACGGCGGACGGGGGCTCGGCAAGAGCTGGCAGCAGACCTTCGAGAGCGAGGACCGTGAATCCGTCGAGGGCTTCCTGAAGGAGACCGAGGCCGGCTGGACCTGGCTGCGGGACGGCACGCTGCGCATCATCCAGGAGCGTCCCTCCACCATGCGGCACCCACTGACCGGTGACGAGGTCTGGTTCAACCAGGCTGACCAATGGCACCCGGCCGGCCTCGGCGACGAGACCGCGGCCGCCCTGGCGAAGGTGCTGCCGGCCGACGAGCTGCCGCAGAACGTGACCTTCGCCGACGGCTCCCCGATTCCACCGGAGTACGTCACCCAGATCCGTGACCGGGGCCTAGCAGGTGCGGTGGACGTCGACTGGCGCCAGGGCGACCTGCTGCTCATCGACAACGTGCTCGTCGGCCATGGCCGACGTTCGTACACGGGCGATCGCCGCATCCTCGTGGCGATGTGCGGCTGAGCCCCCCCCCGGAGACGGCACCGACTGCAGCAGGAGATGAGATGCAGACCCTGGAGGAGCAGACCCTGGAGGTGTTGCTCCGCATCCACTGTGAAGTCCTCGACACCGATCGAGTCGGGGCCGGTGACAACTTCTTCGACCTCGGCGGGACCAGCATGACCGGCGTCCGGATCACCCGCCGCATCCAACAGGAGTTCGGCGTCCGGGTGCCCGCGAAGGCGGTCTTCGCCGCCGCTTCGCTGGCCGACCTCGCCACGGTCACCGCGGCGGCCCGGGCCGAGGGGGCCGGGCCATGAGCGATCACGGGCTCATCCACGAGGCGGTCGCGGCACGGGGGGCGGCCCGTCCGGAAGCGATCGCGCTGATCGACGGTGACGTACGCGTCTGCTACCGCGAGCTCGACGCGGTCGCCGAAGCGTACGCCGTCCAATTGGCCGACCTGGGCGTCGGGCCCGGGGACCTGGTTCCCGTACTGCTGCAGAGGTCGGCGCGGATGATCGCAGCCCTGCTGGCCGTGCTCAAGTGCGGGGCCGCGTACGCCGCGTTGGACCGGCGCTGGCCGCCAGACCGGATTCGCGACGCGATCCGCACTCTCGGTGCGAAGGTGGCCGTCACCGACGGCGACCGGGACGCGGAGGGTGTGGACGCGGTGCCCTGGACCCCGCCGGAGTGGGGCGCCGCCCTGCCCGGCCCGGGCGGCCGCACCCGCGCCGCGATCCCGGACTCTGCCGCGGCGATGGTGTTCTTCACCTCGGGGACCACCGGGGCGCCCAAGGGCGTTCTGTCCCCGCACCGAGCGACGACGCGGCTGTTCCGGCCCGGCACGTTCGCGAACTTCGGTCCGGGGCGGGTCATGCCGCTGGCCGCGCCGGTGCCGTGGGACGCGTTCGCCATGGAGCTGTGGGGATCGCTCACCACCGGGGGCACCGGAGTTGTCGTCCGGGACGACGTGCTGTTCCCCGACGACCTGCGGACCCTCGTCGCCGGGGCCGGGGTGGACACGATGTGGCTCACCGCTTCGATGTTCAACCTGTTCGTCGAGGAGGACCCGGGCTGCTTCGATGGGATGCGTCAGGTGATGACCGGCGGCGAACGCCTGTCGCCGCCGCACGTGCGGGAGTTCCTCGAAAGGCAGCCCGGTATCACGCTCGTCAATGGTTACGGGCCGGTGGAGAGCTGCGTCTTCGTCACGACCCGCACGCTTGTGGCCGAGGACTGTGCGCTGCCGGGCGGGGTGCCGGTCGGGGTGCCGGTCCCGGGCACCTCCATCCACCTGTTCCAGGACGCTGCCCCCATGCCGGACGGCGCTCCCGGCGAGATCTGCGTATCCGGCGACGGCCTGGCCCTCGGCTACCTCGGCGACCCCGGGACCGGCGGAGCCGCTTTCACGACCGTCGAACTCGACGGTCGCCCTGAACGCGTCTACTGCACTGGAGACTTGGGGGTGCGCGACGAGAACGGAGTCCTGCACTTCCATGGCCGAGCCGACCGGCAGGTTAAGATCTTCGGTCACCGGGTCGAACCCGCTGAGGTCGAGGCCGTGGCCGCCGGGCTGCCCGGTATCCGGGCAGCCCGGGTGGTCCCGGTCCCGGGCGCCGACGGCTCGTACGAAAGGCTCGTGCTCTTCTGTACGGCGCGGGACGACGGCCCCGCGCCGGAGCCCGAGGTCATCCGCAAGGTGCTCGCGGGCGCCCTCCCGCACTACATGGTGCCCGCCTCCATCCGGCTGGTGGACGCCTTCCCCACGACCGACAACGGAAAGCTCGACCAGGCTGCCCTGATCTCCCTGCTCGCCGCAACGGACCGGTGATCGGGCGACCGCCCGGGCCTAGCACTCTCCATGAACGGCGTGCCCCTCATCGAAGCGGTCCCGGCGACGGGGCCCGGCCATCCATGTCTGGAGAAGGAATCGTGTCCAGCATCCCCCCGCGTACCGAGCCCGGTGCGATCACCCGCCGAATCGCGGTGTTCTGCGGGTCGCGCCCCGGCGTGGCCGACGAACACCTCTACTTCGCCCACGAGTTTGGCGCCGCGATGGCCGCCCGCGGCACCGGACTCGTTTACGGAGCCGGCGGCGCCGGCGTCATGCACGCGGTCGCCAAGGGTGTCCTGAGCGGGGACGGAGCCGTCACGGGCGTGGTCCCGCACGAACTGCGCGAGCGGGAGAAGGCCTCCGCCGCGCAGGGCGAGATCTTCGTCGTCCGCACCATGCACGACCGCAAGGCGCTGATGTACCAGCTGTCCGACGCGTTCGCGGTGCTGCCGGGAGGCATCGGCACCCTGGACGAGCTGATGGAGGTGGCCACCTGGAACCAGCTGGGGTTCCACCGCAAGCCGCTCGTCCTGGTGAACCGGGGCGGGTTCTACGATCCGCTGGTCCGCCTCCTGGATCACCTGGTGGTGGAGGGCTTCCTGGCCCCGCACGAGCGGGCGTTGATCGGTGAGACGGACGACGTGCACACGGCCCTGGACCTGCTCGGCTGCGAGCGGAGCGCGGTGGCCGCACTCGCCGACTGACCTGCCCGGACATCAGTGAAGGCCGCACGGAAAGTGCGGCCTTCACTGATGTCCGGGCAGGTCAGTCGGCGATGGTCTGCTCGTCCAGGCGCCGGCTCAGCAGTTCGGTGATCGCCGTTATCGTCGGGTGGTCCCAGGCCATGGTCGCGGGGACCTCTATGCCGTACTCGTCCTCGATCTCCCCCGAGAACATGAGCGCGGCGAGCGAGTCCATGCCGTACTCGACGAGCCGGACGTCGAGGCGGATCTCGGCGACCGGCATGTCGACGTAACCCGCCACGCGCTCGCGCAGCCAGGCCTGGATGCCCTGAGTGGTCTTCAGGGGGGCCGGAGAGGTCATGTGGGGATTCCTTTTCCTCGCGTAGAAGTGAACGGTCCGGTAGGACGGTGGTGGCGTGGTCATCGCAGCCGCCGCCCTTCGAGGTCGAAGGTGCGCGGCTCCTCGTGCCGGGACAGCAGCTCTTGGAACAGCCGGTCGGCGGCGGCCTCGGCCTCGGGGCCGGCCTCGTGCGGGACTCCGAGCCGGCCGGCGAGCCGGCGCAGTGCGGCGACCAGCCAGAGGCTGTCGGTGAGGAACGGGTCCCGGTCGCGGTTGTGCAGCCAGACGCCCACGCAGGCGCCCGCGGCCAGCAGCAGTGCGTAGCGCTCGGCCAGTCGGAAGCCGGCCGGGCCGGTCAGCGGGGAACGGTCGCGGGGAGGCAGCGCGGAGCAGTCGTCGCGTAGCGCCGCCAACTCGCCGCGCAGCGCCCGGCACAGCGGTCCGAGCTCCGGATCGCCGTCGAGCCCCTCGGTCGCCAGGAGCGTGCCGATGAGGCGGTCGTCGGCGGCTGCGGTCAGCTCCAGGCGGCTGAAGTCGGCGTCCGGCAGCCCGGTGCCGAACCGGAACACCTCGGCGGGCGCCGGCGCGGCGGCGGACCAGCCGCGCCGGGCGAGCCGCGGCAGTTGGGGGATCAGCAGGGCCTGGCACGGCGTGCTGCCCATGTGCGCCAGGGACGCCACCGGCATGTCACGGGCGTGCTTCTGGAAGGCTCCGTGCGGCCCGTCGCGCAGGAACGACCGGGCGCCGAGGACGACGGACAGGGTCTCCGAGGCGTCTTGGACCAGCTCCGGCACCAGGTATTTGGTGGCCGCGGCGTACACGGAGGTCTGCCGGGGCAGCAGGTGCAAGGCTCGGCAGGTGGTCGTGGCGAGACAGTCCGAGATCAGCAGGTCCGTGAAGGAATGCGCCAACTGTGCCCGCACCAGAGGGAGCTCGTCGATCGATGACCCGTACAGACGCCGCCCCCGTACGAAGTCGGTGACGAGGCGGAGTTGATTGTCGAGGCAGCCGATCATGGCCGAGGTGAGGATGCTCTTGGTGACCTGGAAGGCGCGTAGCACGGTCTCCAGGGCGGTGCCGGGCCCCCCGATCATCGCGTCCGCCGGCACCGGGGTGTCGCGGAAGTCGACGCCGCTCAGGTACATCGCCCGCAATCCGGAGGTGCGGAAGCGGGGCAGGAACGCGAGCCGGTCCCGTCGTACCGCGTCCATGTCCAGGAGGAACAGGGAGTGCTCGCGGCTTCCCGAGGCGTCGCCCGTGCGGGCAAGGACGGTGACCGTGTGCGCCCGAGACACGTTGTTGATCACCTCTTTCCGGCCGGAGAGCAGGAAGCCGTCGGCGGGGTCCGCACTCGCGGCGGCGGCCCGGACCCGGGAACGCACCAGGTCGTGGCCGGTGTCCAGCTCGGTGTAGGCACCGGCGCACTGGCCGCCGCGCAGCAGCACGTCCGCCAGCTGCTTGCGCTGGGCGCCTGAGCCGGCCGTCCACACAGGTGCGGACGCGATCAGATTGATCCCGCCGAGCCCCAGGGCGAGGGCGGCGTCCCGCGCGAACAGCGGCCGCAGCAGCCGACCGAGGCCGTCCAGCTCGCGTAGGTCGCCGCCGAACTCCCGGGGCACGAAGGCCGCGCCGAGCCCGGCGGCCACCAGGGCCGCTCGCCCGGCGTGGGACGCGTCGCCGAGTTCGTCGGCTGCGAGGAAGGCGGCGTCGCCGAGGGGATTGCCGGGGTCGGCTGGATCGCCCAGCAGGGCATCGAGCGACTCGACCGAAACGGTCATCGGGTGGCCTCCCTGGGCGACGACGGCATCAGTGACGGCAGTGTCCCGCCCCGCGATCCGGCTAGCAGTACGGAGACCAAGCGCTCAGCCACTTCGTCCGGGCAGGGGCCCTGGAGCTGGGGGGCGAGCCGGTGCAGCAGGCCGGACAGGGCCGACTCCAGCCACAGGCCGGAGTCCCACAGGGCTGCCGTCCCCTGCGGGGCCAAGTGGCGGCCGCGCAGCCAGAGGTGGAGTGCGGCGCTGGCGGCGACGCAGGCCGAGTACCGCTCGGCCAGCGCGAATGCCCGGGCCGGAGTGGCGGAGGCGGTGGGCCGCTGTTCGGAGAGCCGGTCCACGAGCTCTTCTATGAAGGTCTGCCAGCGTGCCGCCAGCTCCACTAGCGAGGCCGGGACGGTGCCGTCGCCTGCCAGGGCGCGCAGTTCCTCGACCGCGGCCGGCACCGCCTGCACGGGGCTGCAGCCCCGGCGGGACAGCAGCTCCAGGCGCGTCCGGTCGAATGCGGGCAGCCCGGCCGCCGGATCGCAGGCCGCGGCGAGACCAGGGGCGTCCACGGCGCGGCGTCGGTAACCGCGGGCCAGCGCGGGGAAGTGGGCGATCAGGGCCTGGAGGTTCACGACCGTACTGCCGTCGAAGATGCCGACGACCCGGTGATCGCGCTGGACCTTCTGGAACCGCCCGTGCCGGTGGGTGTCCCCGGCCAGCAGTGCCCGGGACCCCATGACCTTGGCCAGCCGCCGGATCGACCCGTCGACGAGCGTCGGGACGAAGGATTTCGCCGCCGCCGACAGGACGGCCAGCTCACCTGGGAGCGTGTGGATGGACCGCGTCGTCACCAGCGCCGTCGCCTCGGCGAGCAGCAGCTCGGCGTAGGAGTCGGTGACCAGCTGACGGGTCTGCGGGAGATCGATCAGCGGCCGCCCGTAGTTTTGCCGTTCGGCGGTGTACTGGACGGCCATGCCGAGTGCCTGGTCGGCCGCGCCGAGCGACAGGGACGAACAGAGGGTCCGGGTGAGCTGCAGACTCTTGAGTACCGTCTCGACCCCCTCGCCCGCCTTCCCCACCAGCGCGGACGCCGGCACCTCGGCGCCGTCGAAGGCGATCCCGCTGATGTCGGCGCCGCGGATACCGTGCAGGGGCGGCCCGGGCAGCGAGTGGTGGCGGCCGGGCGGCAGCTGGTGCTTGTCGACCAGGAGCACGCTGAAGCCGCGGCTGCCGGCCTCGGGCGAGGTCCGTGCCAGGACGCACAGGAGCCGGCCTCGGGACGCGTTGTTGATCAGCCATTTCTCGCCGGTCAGGCGGTAGCCCCCGGCTGCGTCCGGCAGCGGCTCGGCCATCACCTCGCACGCCAGGAGGTCGCTGCCGTGGTCGCGTTCGGTCAGCGCCCACGACACCACCGCGCCGTCGGCGACGAGTTCGCCCAGGCGACGGGCCTGGGCGGGGTCGCCCGCGACCCAGACACAGACCGCGCCCAGGAAGGTCTTGCCGTGCGCGATGGCCACGGTGAGGTCGCGTCGGGCGACCACCCGCATCAGGTCCAGCGCCTCGTCGTAGCCGCGCAGGGCGCCGCCGAAGGCTGCCGGGACGTAGTGCCGGGGCAGGCCGAGGGCGTCGAGTTCGCGGCAGATCTCCAGCGGGAAGGTCTCGGTGTCGTCGAGCGCCGCACTGCGGGCGTGCGAGAACGTGCGGTCCGGGTCGGCCGGGTCGCCGAGCAGACGTTCCAGGACGGCGGCCGCACGCGCCGGGCCCGGCGCCTCCAGCAGGGGCTGCCTCATGCCGTCGTGTTCCCCGCGGCGCTGGCCGACACGGCGGCCCGTCGCCGCACGACCTCCGGTGCCAGGTCCTCGTGCACGGTCTTCAGCTCGCCCGCGACGAACAGGTCCAGCATCAGGGAACGGCGCACCTTGCCGCTGGTGGTGCGTTGGACCTGCCCCGGGCGCAGCAGCACGACGTTCGGTACGCGGACGCCGAAGCGCTCGGTCAGTTCCGCGCGGACCGCGCGTACGAGGGCGGGCAGGTCGGCCTTGACACCGGGGGAGGGACGGTACTCGTGCATCACGACGATCTGCTCCTCGTCGAAGGGCAGCGCGCACACGCTGCCCTTGAGCCCCTGGAACCCGGAGTGCAGCGCGCCGACGTGGCGTTCGAGGTCGTGCGCGTAGAGGTTCCGGCCGCGCACCACGAGGACGTCCTTGCTGCGGCCCGTCACATAGAGCTCACCGTCGTGCAGCACCCCCAGGTCGCCGGTGCGCAGGAAGCCCCCGGCGCCGGAGGCGGTGGACGCATCGAAGGAGCGGGCGTTCTCCTCGGGCCGGTTCCAGTAGCCGGGGGTGACGCTCCCGCCGCGCACCCAGATCTCGCCGATGGCCCCGGCCGCCTGCTCCGCCAGGGTGTCGGGATCGACGATGCGTACGTCCAGGCCGAGTGCGTGCCCGCTGCTGACCAAGCGGTGGGCGCCCGCGCCCGGGGCGACCGACTCGAAGCGGTGCTGCTCCAGGGCGGCTGGGTCGACGGGGGTGGCCAGGGGGCCGCGCCCCACCGGGGTGCCCGCGACGAACAGGGTCGCCTCGGCGAGCCCGTAGCAGGGGATGAGTGCCTCAGCCCGGAAGCCAGCCGGGGCGAACCGCAGCTGGAAGCGTTCCATGGTGGCCGCGTCCAGGGGCTCGGCGCCATTCAGCGCCCAGCGCACCGACGAGAGGTCAGCTGCGGCGACTTGCGTGTCCGATAGCTGACGGGTCATCAATTCATAGGCGAAGTTTGGCGCCGTGATCACCTGGCACTGGTACTCCTGGACTACCTCGAACCAGGTGTGTGGGCGCCGGATGAAGTCGGTCGACGCGAACAGGACCACCTCGCCGCCCAGGTACAGCAGCTCGAAGAGCATGCCGATCAGACCCATGTCGTGGTACAGCGGCAGCCAGCTGCAGACTCGAGTTGTCCGGGAGATGCCCAGCCAGCCCTCGATGTTCCGCAGATTGTTCATAAGGGCGCCATGGGTGAGCATCACGCCCTTGGGGTCGCTCGTGGACCCCGACGTGTACTGGAGGACAGCGACGGTGTTGTCGGAGAGCTCCGGGTCGGGGGCGTCGTCGGCCGTCTCGTACGGGGCCAGGTCGATCCCGTCGACAGCGTGGCAGGGGAGGAGGCCCGCCTTTGACTCGTCCAACAGCTCCTGTACGGCGGCTAGATGCGCGGTGTCGGTGAACACCAGGCGGGCGCCCGAGTCCTCGATGATGCCCGCGGTGCGGGCGCCCTTGCGGTCGGCGATGCCCGGCGGCGGCGCGGGCACCGCGACCAGACCCGCGTGGTGACAGCCGAACAGCGCAGTGACGAAGTCCAGGCCCGACGGCAGCAGCAGCACGACGCGGTCGCCAGGAGCGCACCGCTCGCTCAGCCAGCGGCCGATGCGGCGCGCCGTGCGGTCCAGTTCTCCGTAGGTCAGCCGCTGCTCGGTCCGGTCCTCCCTGCGGCCGCGTACGAAGATCAGAGCGTCCTTGGACGGCTGAGTGCGGGCATGCGCCGTGATGTGTCCCAGCAGGCTGTCGGCCATGGCCGGGCTCCCCTCTCGGTCGGTCGGTGTCGGTTCACTCATGTGTGGTAGGCGCCGCGTGGCGTCGGCGCGTCCCACAGGCGGGCGCGGGTGATCGGCGTGCTGGCGGCGGTGGTCGCGAGGTCGACGGCGCGCAGGAAGTGGTCGGCGGTGCGGGCGATGGTGTCGGCGCCGAACAGGGCGTCGTCGTACCGGAAGTCCACGGTCAGGCCCTCTCCGCCCTGGAGGACGTCGACGCCGAGGTCCACCTGTCCTTCCTGCTGCGGCAGTGGGAACGGGGTCAACGTCAGCCCCGCGTATGGGACGGCGTCCGTGGGCGACCCGTCGATCAGCGGCCTCAGAGCGGCATCGACACTCGCCGTCGTCAGGAGGTTGAAGGTGATGCCGTAGACCCGGTGGCCCCTGGCCCCTGGCGACCGGCCGACGTCCCGGGCCACCTGCGCGAACGGGTACTCCAGGCCTTGCAGAGCCGCGCGGATCTGCCGATGGACCTCGGCCGCGCCCTCGGCGAGTGTCGTCGTCGGCGCGATGCGGGCGCGCAGCACTACGGTGTTGACGAAGTTGCCGACGAGCTCGCGCGTGGCTGGCCGCAGCCGGGTCGTCACCGGGCACCCGATGAGGAAGTCCCGCTGCCGGGTGGTGCGGTGCACCACTGCCTGGAAGGCGCCGAGCAGTACCGCGAAGGGGGTGACACCGGCGTCCCGGGCGGCCCGGACCAGCCGTTCGGCCGCCGGGCGCGCCACGGTGGTCCGCCAGGTCGAGCCGGAGAACGACTGCTGGGGGCCGCGCTGCCGGTCAGTCGGCAGCTCGGCCGCGAGGGAGCCCTCGCAGACGCGCCGCCACTGCTCGGCGAGCCGGCGCCCGCGCGCCGAGGTCAGCAATTTTCCTTCCCGCAGAAGGAGTTCGTCGTGCCCGCTGCGCAGGGTGGGCAGGTCGGCAGGCGCCCCGCCGGTCCGTTCCGCATACAGCTTCAGGAGGTCGCGCAGGAGCAGCGCGTCGGACAGGGCGTCGGTGGCGATGTGGTGTCCGGCAATGAGGAGGACCGCGTCCTGCTGGACCCGGCTGAACAGGACGATCCGGAACGCGCCCTCCTCGGCGAGGCGGAAGGGCTCCTTGAGGGCCCGTGAGACGGCGCTGGCCAGTTCGTCCTCCGTGGTGCCGGGCATGGTCCGGTGCACGAGCGGGGGCGCGAGGGCGTCGTCGAGGAGCCGCACTGGCTGGCCGACGACCTCGGTGAAGAGGGAACGCAGCATCTCGTGCCGACGGCCCAGCGCGGCCACCGCGTCTGCGAGCGCGGGCAGGTCGACGGCAGAGCGGACCCGGACCGCGATGCCGGTGTTGTACGCGGAGCTGTGTGGTGCCAGCCGGTGCAGGAACAGCTGGGCCTGTTGGCTGGACGAGAGCGGACGGAAGTCAGACACGGGCCCCGCCCCGTAGGGCCGTCGAGGTGGCCAGGGCGTCCCGCAGCCGCAGGTCCCCGGTGAGGTGACCCGAGACGTCGGCGAGCAACTCGGCCTCGCTGTGCTCCAGATAGAAGTGGCTGCCGGGAAAGACCCGAGCGGCGAAACCCGCCGTCGTTAACTCGCGCCAGTCCCGCATCGCCTCCAGGCCCGACTCCTCCTTGTCGTCGGCGCCCGCATAGGCCACCACGGGACAGCCCAGGGGCTCGGCTCCGGGCCGCTCGTACCCACACACCAGCCGCAGGTCCGCGCGCAGCGACGGCAGGACCACTTTGGCGAGAGCGGCGTTGTCCAGCACCGCCATCGTGGCGCTGCCGAGCAGCCGGAGCTCCTCCAGGAGCAGTGCGTCGTCTGCCGGAGGCGGTACGGCCCACCTGCGGTGCGGGGCGCGGAACGCAGACGTGAACAACCGCACCGGGCCGTGGCCGTACCCGGCCGAGAGACGGCGGGCGACCTCGTAGGCCACGCCGGCACCCATGCTGTGTCCGAAGAAGGCCAGCGGCACGTCGCCCTGGGCATACGGGACGAGCGTTGCTGTGAGCTGTTCGGCCAGGACGTCCATGGAGTCCACCGGCGGTTCGGACAACCGGTGCTGCCGCGCCGGATAGCAGACCCCCAGTATCTGGAATTCCGGCGGGAGTCGGCGGTGCCAGTTGTGGAAGAAAGTCGGGGCACCGCCCGCGTGGGGAAAGCACACGAGCCGGACCCGCGGATCCTGGACGGCGCCGCTCCGGTGAAACCAGACACTGTCCGCTTGAGTCATGGTGTTCCTAAGGGTCGTCCCGTAGCTGCTGTTCACGGATGAGATGATCTTGGTGTGGCTGGTGTTGTCACGGCGTCTGAGCCGTCTTGGATGGCCCCGTTCACCGGGCTGAGCCCGCGGTGTTTCGGGAAGTGGGTGACCGCGCTGCGCCGCGAGGGCGCGGATCCGGTGCGCAAGGGGCGGCCGCCGTGGGGCCTGGTTCTGGAGGACCGAGTGCTGCTGGTCGCGGCGTACTGGCGAACAAACGCAACGACGCGTCAAATCGTCACGGCGTTCGGCATTTCCAAGTCCGCAGTGGACTGGATCACCGACCAGCTCGGCCCGCTCGTCGCCCTGCAGCTTATGTGGCAGTTCGCGAAGGGTGCCATGCTCATCTGGGACGGAACGCTCGTCCCCGCCCGTGACCAGGCGATCGCCGAACAGTCCAAGAACTACCGGTGCTCCACCAACCACCAGGTCGTCATCGACGCCGACACCTGCCTCGTTGTCGCAGTCGGCCAGCCCCTGCCGGGCAACCGCAACGACTGCAAGGCGTGGGAGTAGGTCGCCGTCGGAAAGGCCATGACGATCGCCGGCGGCTATCCTGGCACAGGGCTCGTGATGCCGCACCACCGCCGGGCTGGTGAGGAACTGTCCGACTGGGAGAAGGCACACAACCGTTCGCTCCAACAGGTCCGGGCCCGTGTCGAGCATGTCTTCGTTGGCATGAAGACCTGGAAGATCCTGCGCGACTGCCGATTGAAGAGCGACGGCGTTCACCACGCCCTCCTGCTCGGAATCGCACGCCTGCACAACCTGAACCTTGCCGGATGGGCGGCAGGTTCCAACGGCAGCCGACCAGGCTCCGAACACGTCAAAGATCATTTACGGGACAACCCTTAGGTGCGCGTATTTAGATGGCGTTTTAGGACGAGGGTCATGCTCGGGGGGATCGCTATATTCCAGCGATATCGCGCACGCGACCGCGTGCCCCGCGCGACGGCCCGCGTGATGCGCACGGCGCCTTTTCAGGTCACGGCGCGCCGCCCTCGTATAGGCCAGTGATAGGTGGCCTCCGCACTCTGCTGGACGAGCCGGGCATCCCCGGGTCCGAAAACGTCGACGCGCGGGGGAGCATCTGTGACACGGCAACCGCTTCTGCACGACCTGTTCGCGCTGCACGCACAGCGTCGCCCGGACGCGGTCGCGGTCTTGGACGGTTCCGCCGCGACCACCGCGTCTCAACTCGACTGTCAGGCCGACCAGTTGGCAGGAAAACTGCGAGCGCGCGGGATCGGCCCCGGCAGCCGGGTCGGCCTGCGCCTCGCGGCCGGCGCCGGCCTGGTGGCGGCGCTGCTCGGGGTTTGGCGTGCGGGCGGGACGATGGTACGGCTCGGCAGGCCCGGAACGGAACCGGCGGCTCCCGCCTGCGACCTGATCCTGTCCGACACAGGGGATCCGGCGGGGGCAGCGCCCGTGCTCGGGGTGAGCGCCACGACGCAGGGCGCCGCACCCCTGGAGACGCCAGTGCCGGGCGGGCCCGCACCGTCCGGCGTCGCGTGGCTCTTCGCCACCCAGGATGACGGCACCCACGCGATCACGTACGCCATGGCGGTCCGCCAGGCCAGCTGGCTGCTGAGCGAGGGGATCGTGACGCCGGCGGATCGGCTGGTGCTGCCTGCCACCGACGCGCTCGACGGCCGGCTCTGGGCGGTGGCGGCGGCCCTCGTCTGCGGCGCGCCCCTCGTCGTACTGCCCACCGGGACCGGGGTGGACGGGCCAGCGCTCGCCGGGGCGATGCGCGCCGCCGGCATCACGGTAGACGCGCTCACCGACCGTGCTGCCCGCGCACCGCACTGGATGTCGGTACCGTTGCGCGCCGTAGTGGTGGATGGGCTCCCCGACGAGCCGGAGCAGGCCCAGCAGGCGCATTTGTTCGCTGCGGACACCGAGGTATGGCGCACTTACGGGATCTCGGTACTCGGCGCCGCTGTTGCCGCACACCGCGCTGACGCGGCCCGGGAGCCCGGTCTCGGTGTCCCTGTCGCCCCCGAACTCGCCGTCGTCATTGACGAGTTCGGCGAACCCGTGCCACCAGGTATCCCGGGCGAACTGGCGGCCCGGACAGGCGAGATGACGGGGAGCACGCTCCTCCTGCCCGACGTCCACGGTCCCGAGGACGGCCTGCTGTATCCGACCGGACTGCTCGTGCGGCAGCGCGCCGACGACTCGCTTGACTTCCTCGGCCCGGTGGCCGCGCAGGAGTGGGACGGCCTGGCGTTCGCCGACCACGACCGGCCCGAGTACGTGGCACCGCGCACCGCGCGGGAGCGGCTGGTCGCCCAGGTGTGGGGCGAGCTCCTGGAGACGGACGCGATCGGCGCCCACGACGACTTCTTCCAGCTCGGCGGCTACTCGCTCCAACTCGCGGAGCTGGCCGCGCGGCTGGGCCGCGAGACAGGCCGGACCCTGGAACTATCCGATCTGTACGCCGCCGTGACCGTCGAGGAGCAGGCCGCGCTGCTGGCCGCCGCTGCCGAGGGGACGCCTCCGGTGACGCCGGTGGAGCGCGGCGGGCCCCTGCCGCTGTCGTTTGGGCAGCGCCGACTGTGGTTCCTGGACCGGATGTACCCGAACAGCCCCGAATGGGTCGTTCCGCTGATCCTGCGCATCCCGGCGGCACTCGCCGAGGATACTGTGCGCAGGGCGCTCGACCTGCTGGCGGTACGGCACGAGCCGCTGCGCACCCGGTACGCGAGCAGGGACGGGGCGCCCGTGCAACTCGTGGAGGCGCCCGCGCCGGTCGAGCTGCGGGTGGTGGAGCGCCCGCCGGACGATGGGCGCGAGGAGATCGCCCGCGCCTTCGACATCGGCTTCGACCTGGAGTCCGGGAAGGTGTGGCGGGCCCTGCTTGTGCGCCGGGGTGCGGAGGACGCCACCCTCATAATAACGATCCATCACATCGCTTGTGACGGCTGGTCGGCGACCTTACTGGAGCGTGAATTCCGGGCCATCTGCGCCGAGGTGGAGAGCGGCGGCGAGCCCAGCTCCGCCGTTCCCTCGCCGCAGTACGCCGACTACGCGGTGTGGCAGCGGACCTGGCGTGACAAGGAGCGGCTCGCCCCGCAACTGGACTACTGGCGCCGTGAGCTCGCCGGGGTCGCTACCCTCGATCTCCCCGCCGACCGGCCGCGGCCCGCCGAACGCGACCCCCGCGGCGGCCTCGTGCCCGTCCGCATACCTGCCTGCACGGCGAAGGCCCTCACCGCGCTGGGCCAGGGCCACCAGGCGACCCCATTCATGACCCTGCTCACCGCCTACGCCACCCTGCTCGCCAGGCACAGCGGCCAGTGGGACGTCGCGGTGGGCGTGCCGGTGGCCGGCCGTACGCGCGCCGAGACGGACCGGATGATCGGATTCTTCCTCAACTCGCTGGTGCTGCGCTGCCGTCTGGATGCGGCGCTGCCGTTCACCGAGTCCCTGGACCGGGTTCGGCGGACCACTCTGGATGGCTTCGCCCACCAGGACGTGTCCTTCGAGTCCCTGGTCGAGGATCTGCGGCCGGAGCGCGACCCGTCCCGCACCCCCCTTTACCAGGTCGCCTTCAACTTCAACGACGACGAGGTCGGCGGCGGCATGCCCGGCGAGGAGGACAGCGACCTGCTGCTGCGCCACCGCCGCGTCGCGAAGACCGACCTCACGCTGTACCTGCGCCGTGAGACAGACGGCTCGTTCGCCGGCGTCCTGGAGTACGCGACGCGACTCTTCGACCACGAGACCGTCGAGCGGCTCGGCCACGGCTTCGTCCGGCTCCTGGAGTCGGCTGCCGAACGCCCGGAGACCGGCGTGGGGGAGCTGGAGATCTTGTCGGAGCGGGAGTGCGCCGAACTCGCGGATCACCGCGGCGGGGAGACACGCAGCTGGGATGATTCCACGCTGCTCGACCTGTTCGAACGGCAGGCGGCCGCCACCCCGGACGCGACGGCCATCGTCGCGGGCGGCACGCGCCTCAGCTACCGCGAGGTGGACGAGCGGGCCAACCGCATAGGCCACCACCTCGCCGCGACGGGAGTAGGCGACGACACCGTGGTCGGGGTGTGCCTGGAACGCGGCCCCGACCTGATCCTTGCCCTGCTGGGGGTGTGGAAGGCGGGCGCCGCATACCTGCCGCTCGACCCCACGAATCCGGCGGACCGCCTGGCCCACGCGCTGCGGGACAGCAGTGCGGGCGTCCTGCTCACCGACAGCATGGCCCAAGGCGGAGTGAGGGACTTCGCGGGCGAGCGGGTGGAGCTCGACCGCGACGCGGCGGCCCTCGCGGCCCGGCCCACGACCCGTCCGGACCGTACAGCGGACCCGGAGCTCCTCGCGTACGTCATCTACACCTCCGGCTCCACTGGCACTCCCAAGGGCGTGATGATCACCCACTGCGGGCTTGCCAACCACCTGCGATGGGCGCAGGAGGACCTGACAGGGGCCGAGGGTGGGGCGCCGCTCTTCTCGTCCGTCGCCTTCGACCTACCAGCCACCAATCTGTTCGCTCCGCTGATCACGGGCCGTGCCGTGCACGTGCTGCCTGCCGGGGACCTCACCGGGCTCGGGACGGCGCTCGCCGACGGCGGCCCGTACGCCTTCGTGAAGGTGACGCCCGGGCACCTGGGGATCCTCGGCGACCAGCTCACCGACGCTCAGGCGGCACGGCTCGCGGGGACGGTCGTGGTCGCGGGGGAGGAACTCCCCGGACGCCTCGCCGACCGCTGGCTCGCCCTGCTTGGGCCCGGACGGCTGCTCAACGAGTACGGGCCCACAGAGACGTCGATCGGCACCCTGGTGCACGCGGTGCGCGAGCGGCACCAGGGGACCGTTCCGCTGGGGCGGCCGCTGCCCCGCACCAGCGCCGTGATCCTGGACGGGGTGGGGCGGCCCGTGCCGATCGGGGTCGTCGGCGAGCTGTACATCGGGGGCGCCGGCGTCGCCCGGGGCTATCTCGGGCGGCCCGCCCTCACCGCCGAGCGCTTCGTCCCCGATCCGGACGGCGCGCCAGGCAGCCGCCGCTACCGAACCGGGGACCTCGCCCGGCGCCGCCGGGACGGAGCGATCGAGTTCCTCGGCCGCGTCGACCGACAGGTCAAGGTGCGCGGCTACCGCGTCGAACTCGGTGAGATCGAGGCCCGGTTGAGCGAACTGGCGGGCGTGCGGGACGCGGTAGTCGTGGTGTCCGAACACCGGCCGGGCGAGCGCGTGCTCGCGGCCTACGTGGTCCCGGACGCCGGGGAGACGGACCCGGGCACGGCCCCCGGGGCGTCTGGCGGCTTCGACCCGGAAGCCCTGCGCGGCCGGCTCGCGGCCGTGCTGCCCGACTACATGGTGCCCTCGTCCTTCACGGTCATCGCCGCCGTGCCGCTCACGGCCAACGGCAAGCTCGACCGCGGTGCGCTCCCCGACGCCGCGCCCGGCGACACCCTGTACACGCCCCCGGCGAACGTAGTCGAGGAACGGGTCGCGGCCCTGTTCGGCGAGGTCCTTGCCGTCGAACGGATCGGCGCCGACGCCCACTTCTTCCACCTCGGCGGCCACTCCATCCTCGCGATCCGGCTCACCGCCCGGCTCCAGGAGGAGTTCGATCTGGACCTGTCCGTGCGGACCGTCTTCGAGGAGCCCACCGTGCGGCAGCTCGCGCGGGCCGTGGAGGCGGCAGTCCGCGCCGAGATCGCGCAGATGTCCGACGCGGAGCTGATGGCGGCTCCCCGCACGGCAGGAGACCGCGAGGCATGAGCATCGACCTCACCGGCACGTCTGCCGAACCGCCCCCGCCCCCAGACCGGTTCGCCCACCTCGCCCCCGTGGACCGCCACGGCATCCCGGACGGTGTCGTGGACGCCGGACCGCTCACCGAGGCGCAGTCCGCCGCGCTTGCCCGGATGCTGGCCGCCCCGGCGCCCGCGACCGGCCACCGCGTCGCGGTGCTCCGCCGCCCGTTCGACCTGCCCTTCGATCCGGGCGGACTGCGGCGCGCCCTGGACGCCCTGAGCGCCGCGCACGACACGCTGCGCACCTCTTTCGCCGTCGAGGGCGGTCGCGAACCCCTTCGGCTCGTCCACGCCGAGGCGCGGATCTCGCTGTCCGTGCACGACCTGCGCGGCCTCGACGCGCCGCGCCTGGCGGCGGCCCGGACCGCCCACGAGAACGTGGAGCGCGAGGTACCCCTGCCATCCTCGGCACCGGCCCTGCGACTCACCGCCCAACTGGAGGGCGACACCGCGCTGCGGCTCGTCCTCACCTACAGCCCGGCCCTGCTCGACGCGCCGGGCGCGGCGGACCTTCTGGCGGAGTTGTTCCGCATCTACGACGGCGCCTCCGCCTCCCCGGGTGAGCCGTACGGGAAGCACGCGGCCGCCGAGCGCGGCCGGATGGCCGACCCTCGGCAGCGAGACCACTGGAGCCGGGTCGTGGACGCCCACGCGCCCCTGCTCCTGCCGGATGGCTGGGGCACCCCGAACCACACCGGCCATCGCCACCGCGTCCACGTTCCGTTCGGAGACCTGGCCGACGGCCTTGGCGCTCTCGCGGACCGGGCCGGGACATCGGCCGGTACGGTCCTGCTTGCAGCCCACCTGAGCGTACTGGCGGCGCTGACGCCGGATGCCGCTTTTCACACGGGGGTCCTGTACGACGGCCGTCCCGAGGCGCCGCTCGCGCTCGGCGTGTACCGCGACACCGTCCCCTTCCCGCACGCAAGGACCGCCGGCACCTGGCGTCAGCTTGTCGCCGCCGTGCACCGCCGCTGCCTGGAGACCGAGCCGTACGCCCGCCACCCGTGGGCCGCCGTGCGCCGCGCCGCGCGTATTCCCGGACGCTTCGCCGACGTGGTCTTCGACCCGGCCCCGGCTGCCGGGCCGGACCAGGACGGCGCGCACTTCCCGCTCGCCGTCCGGGTCCTCGGCGACTCACTACTCCTGGACGCCGCGCACGAGGCGCTGGACGAGGAGCACGCCGGCCTCCTCGCCCGGATCTACCGCGAGGTGCTGACCGCCATGGCCGCGGACCCCGAGGGGGACGCGGCCGCGAACCGGCTGCCCGCGAGCCTGGCGCGGGACGTGCTGGACGCAGGCTCGTCGAGTGGCCCCGGCCGCACCGCGCAGCCCCTGCTGCCCGAGCTGGTGGCCGCCCGCGCCGCCGAAACGCCGGACGCGACGGCGGTGGTGGCGGGGGAGACTGCCTTGGACTTCCGCACCCTCGACGGCCGGGCCAACCGGATAGCCCACCGGATTCGTGAACTCGGCGTGGGGCAGGGAGACTTGGTCGCAGTTCTGTTGCGTCGCAGCCCCGACCTCCTCCCCGCGCTGCTCGGCGTCCTGCGCTCCGGCGCCGCCTACGTTCCGCTCGACCCGGGCGGGCCTGCCGAGCGCCTCGCCCATATCCTCACGGTCACCGACGCCCCCCTGATTCTTATCGAGGAGGCTCTCGCGCCGAAGGTCCCCGGCCCGTTTACGGCGCGGGCCGTCGCCCTCGACGCCCCCGGCGAGGCCGCGGCCCTCGCACGGCAGGGGACCGAACCGCCCATATCCCGGCACGGACCCGACGACCTGGCCTACGTCATCTTCACCTCCGGCTCCACCGGCACGCCCAAGGGCGTCATGGTGGGGCACGGGGCGCTCGCTGGCCTCCTGCACTCGTTCGCCGGACTGACGGGGGACTGGCTGGCCGCCACCTCCGTCTCCTTCGACATCTCCGGCCTTGAGCTGTACCTGCCGCTGATAACCGGCGGCACCGTGGTTCTCGCCGACGACGCGCAGGCCAAGGATCCGGTGGCCCTGCTGCGCCTGATCGACACGGGCAGGGTTACGCACGTCCAGGCCACGCCTTCTGGATGGAGGCTGCTTGTGGCAGCCGGCCTCGACGCCCCGGGCGTGGCCGCGCTAGTCGGCGGCGAGGAGCTGCCGGCTCGGCTGGCCGACGAGCTGAGACCCCGGGTCGGGACGCTCACCAACGTGTACGGCCCCACGGAGACCACCATCTGGTCCGCGTCCTGGCCTGTACCGCACGGGGCCGCGAGGGTGGCGCTCGGCGACCCGTTGGTGGGCGAGACCCTCCACGTCCTGGACCAGGCGCTGGAGCCGGTGCCGCCGGGCGTCGCGGGGGAGTTGTGTATCGGCGGGAGCGGTGTCGTCCGCGGCTACCACCGCCGGCCCGCGCTCACCGCCGACCGGTTCGTTCCCGATCCGCACGGCCAGCCCGGCGCCCGGCTGTACCGCACCGGCGATCTCGCCCGCCGCAATGCCGACGGCAGCGTCGAGTTCCTGGGACGCATCGACACACAAGTGAAGGTCAGCGGCCACCGTATTGAACTCGGTGAGATCCGCGCCGCCCTCACCTCGCACCCGGCGGTCCGGGACGCGGTGGTCGTGGTCCGGGAACCGAGCCCCGGCATCAAACGGCTCCTCGCGTACATAGTGACGGCCGGCCGGACCGACGCGGGCGCGCTCCGCCGTCACCTCATGGCAAAACTGCCCGACTACATGATCCCGGCGGCGTTCGTGGCCATCCCCCGGATCCCGTTGAGCATCAGCGGCAAGGTCGACCTCGGCGCACTTCCAGCGCCCCGGGCGGAAACGGATGCGGCGCGCCACCCGGTCAGCGCCACGGAGGCCCGGGTGGCCGCACTCTGTGCCGAGTTCCTCGGCCTGCGCGGGCTCGGCCCCGACGACAACCTTCTTCAGCGCGGTGCCCAGTCCCTGTCGCTCGTACAGCTCCTGGTGCACCTGCGCCGCGAGTACGCGATCGACTCGCCGCTCTCCGTGCTCCTGGAACGACTGACGATCAGCGGCCTGTCCGACGCGGTCCTCGCGGCGGACCGGGCCCCAACCACCGGCACAGCGAAGCCGCACCGGCCGAGGGCCGTACGGCAGTGAGGGAGCACCAGGGATGAGCGTCGACAGCACGTACACGAACGGACCGGACAAGGGTGCGCTGCGCGACGAACTGCTGCGCCGCCGACTCGCGGGCAAGGACGGTGGCCGCAGGTCCGCCATCGGGCTGGTGGACCGTGACGGACCGCTGCCGCTATCCTTCGGGCAGCAGCAAATGTGGTTTCTCGGCCAACTCGACCCGGATAGCGCCGAATACCTCGTCCCGGTGGTCCTGCGGCTACGCGGCACCCTCGACGCTGGCGCCCTCGCCGACGCGTGGGAAGGGGTGCTTGCCCGTCACGAGATCCTGCGGACCCGCTACGAATTCATCGGCGGCGCGGACGTGCGGCAGGTGATCGACCCGCCACGCCGGGCGGGGCTGCCCGTCACCGAACTTGCGGACCTCGACGGCGAGGAACGGGAACAGCGGCTGCGCAGCCTGGTCGACGAGGAGATCGGGCGACCCATTGACCTGGGCCGCGCCTGGCCCGTGCGGGGCAGGCTGTTCCGGCTCGCCGACGACGATCACCTGCTGGCCGTCACCTTCCACCACATCGCCTGTGACGCCTGGTCGGTCGGCATCTTCGCGCAGGAGCTGGGCTCCCGCTACCGGTCTGCCCTCGCCGGCTTGGCGCCGGACCTGCCCGAACTCGCCGTCCAGTACGCTGACTTCGCGGCCTGGCAGCGCCGTGAGATGAGCGGCGCCGCGCTGGACAAGCAGCTCGGCCACTGGCGCGACCGGCTCGCCGACGTACGGCCGCTGGAGCTGCCCACCGACCGGCCGAGGCCCGCGGTGCGCTCCTGGGCCGGTGACTCCGTCGGGTTCACCCTGCCCGCCGAGCTCGCCGACCGGGCCAGGGAGCTGGCCCAGCAGCACGACACGACTCTCTTCACCGTGCTCCTCGCCGCGTTCCAGGGGCTGCTGTCCCGGCACGCCGACAGCACCGACGTCCCGGTCGGCGTCGTCGTGTCGGGCCGTGGACGGCCCGAGTTGCAGCGGCTCATCGGTTACGGCATCAATACCCTTGTCGTAAGGGCCCGTTGGGATAGTGACTGCACCTTCGCCGGGCTGTTGACGCACGTGCGGGATACCGTCCTTGAGGCGTTCGACCACCAGGCGGTGCCATTCGCCCGAGTGGTCGACGAGCTGGAACCCGAGCGCGACCTGTCCCGGACCCCGCTGTTCCAGATGGCGTTCGTGCTGCACGAGAACCGCGGCGCGGCCTTCACGCTGCCCGGAGTGGAGACCGAGTCGCTGACGGACGACCGGGTCGCCCGGTTCGATCTCACGCTGAACGTGGAACAGGCGACGAGCGGCGCCCTTGACGCACGCTTCTCGTACGCCACTTCGCTGTACGACCGCGCGACCGTCGAGCGCATGGCCGCCCGGTTCACGCGCCTGCTCGACCAGGTCACGGCCGCCCCCGATATCCTCGTCACCGGCGTAGACCTGCTGCCAGCGGCCGAACGCGCCCGGCTCGCCGGCTGGAGCGGCGTGCTCCGCACGGCGGACGAGGCGCGGGCGGTCCTCGACGTGTTCGCGGGCACCCCGCCCCGGCGGCTCACGGTGCGCGTGCTCGACGGACACGGCGACTACGCGCCCATCGGCGTCGCAGGTGACGTCTACCTCGACCCGGTGACCCCCGTCGAGGGGCTACGCGCGCGCTACCTCGCCGACGGCACGCTGGACATTCTGGACGGCGCGGCCGAGCCGGCCGGCACGGGCGACGAGCGTGCGCCCGTCGCCGCGCACACCGCCCCGGCCACCCCGCTGGAAGAGCGCATCGCCGGTGTGTGGGCCGCCGTCCTCGGCCGCGACACAGTCGGCGTTCAGGAGAACTTCTTCGACATCGGCGGCGACTCCATGCGAGCCGTACGGCTCGCGGGCGCGCTGCGCGAGGCCGGGTTCGACGTGAGTATCCACGAGATCTTCGCCGCAGGCACCGTCGCCAGGCTGGCCGAGGTGCTCGCGGGGCAGGAGACCGGCGCCGGTGAGTTGAACACCGTGGGTGCGTGGGAGTTGGTGGGTGCGGGGGATCGGGCTCTGTTGCCGGAGGGGGTGGTGGATGCGTATCCATTGACACAGGTGCAGACCGGGATGATTGTGGAGATGCTCAATCATGTGGAGCGGAATGCCTATCACTCGGTGACGAGTTTTCGGATTCCGGATGAGCGGGCGCTTTCTCTTCCGACGTTGCGTGCGGCGTTGGATGTGGTGGTGGGGCGTCATGAGGTGTTGCGGACGTCGGTGGAGTTGACGGAGTTTTCGCAGCCGTTGCAGTTGGTGCACGGGGTGGTGCGGGTTCCGTTGGTGTTGCACGATCTTCGTGGTCTGGATGCTGACGAGCAGCGTCGGGCGGGGCTTGAGTTCATTGCTGATGAGCGGGGCAGGCCTTTTGTGCTGAGTGAGGCGCCGTTGATGCGGGTGGCGGTGCATCTGGAGTCGGACCGGGCATGGCGGATTACCTTCACCCAGTGCCACGCAATCACCGACGGCTGGAGCCTCAACTCCCTCCTGATGGAGCTGCTCGACGCCTACCGGAGCCTCCGCGACGGCCTGCCGCTGCCCCCGTACGAGGCTCCGGCCGTACGCTACGCCGACGTCGTCGCCGCCGAGCTGGAGGCGCTGGACAGCGCTGAGCACAGGGAATTCTGGGAGCGCGCCACCGCCGACCGCGCCCCGTTCACCCTGCCCGCGGCATGGGGACGTCCGGACACCGAGGGTGAGCCCTACCGTCTGCGGGTTCCCTTCCACCACCTGGAGGAGAGGCTCCGGCGGTTGGCCGCCGGATGCGGCGCCTCGTTCAAATCCGTTCTGCTCGCGGCCCACTTGAAGGTGCTGAGTGGTCTGACCCCTGAGCGCTCTTTTCACACCGGCTTGATCACGCACGGCCGGCTTGAGGCGTCCGGTGGCGACCGGGTCCTCGGCATGCATCTCAATAGCGTGCCGTTCCCGGCGGACCGGTCCGCACGGACCTGGCGCGAACTGGTTACCCGGACCTTCAGGCAGGAGACCGAGGTCTGGGGTCACCGCCTCTACCCGCTGCCCGCCATCCAGCGGCTCTCGGACTCCGGCGACCGGCTGCTCTCCGTCGTCTTCGAGTACCTGGACTTCCACCAGGTCGACTCGGACACCGTCGACAGGGAGGGCAGTGGAGGCGGCGCGGCCAACGAGTTCGATCTGACCGTGGTCGCGAGTGCCGGCTACGTCAACCTATCCAGCCGCACCGACCTCATCGGCCACGAAGACGGCGAGCGGCTGGCCGACATGTACCGGCAGGTCCTTACGGCCATGGCCGAGGGGCCCGACGGCGACGCTACTGTCGCGTTCCTGCCCAAGGCCGAACGCCGACGACTGCTCCAGGACCTGGGTGTCACACCCGGCACTGCGCCCGAGCTCCCGGTGCACCGGCTCATCGAGCAGCAGGCCGCAGAGACCCCGCTGGCCGTCGCCGTCAGCCACTGCGACGGCGCCCTCACCTACGCCGAACTGGACGAGCGGGCCAACCGCGTCGCCCACCGACTGCGCGCGCTCGGCGCCGGCCCCGACACCCTCGTCGGTGTCCGCCTCGACCGCGGCCCGGACCTGGTGCCGACGCTGCTCGGCGTGTGGAAGTCCGGCGCCGGATACCTGCCCCTCGACCCGAGCGTGCACGGCGCCCGGCTGCGGTACATGCTCGAGGACACCGGTGCGCCGCCCGTCGTCACCAGTACCCGGTACGCCGACGAGCTGGCCGCCGTCCACGACGGCACCCTGCTCGTGCTCGACCGGGAGGAGGACCGGGCCGCCGTTGCCGCCCAGCCGCACACCCGCCCCGAACCGCTCGGCGACCGCGACAACCTCGCCTACGTGATGTACACCTCCGGCTCCACAGGCAACCCCAAGGGCGTTGTGGTGCCGCACATCGGCGTCGCCAACTACCTGCTGTGGGCGTCCCGGGCCTACGGATCGCACGGCACCGGCGGGGCGCCCGTGTTCTCGTCCATCTCCTTCGATCTGGGCCTGCCCGACCTCTTCGCCCCGCTGCTGCTTGGCCAGACCGTGCACCTGCTCCCGCAGGACCTGCCGTCAGAGGAGCTGGGCCGGGAGCTGGCCCAGGCCGGGCCGTTCTCGTTTATTAAGCTGACACCCGGTCATCTCGACCTGCTCGCGCACCAGTTGTCGAGAGAACAGGCGGCATCGCTGGCGGGTCTCGTGATCGGTGCGGGCGACAGTTTCAGCTCCCGTCTCGCACACCGCTGGCGTGAACTGGCCGGCCCCGACGGCACACCGCTCGCCGCGGAGTACGGCCCGACTGAGACCTCCGTCGGAAACTCCGGCATCCCGCTGACTGAGATACCCGACCTGGACCTCATGCCTCTCGGCGCCCCGGTGCCGAACAGCTCCATGTACGTACTTGACGAGTGGATGGAGCCCGTGCCGGTCGGGATCCCCGGAGAGGTGTACATCGGCGGGATCATCTTGGCCCGCGGCTACCTCGGCAAGCCCGGCATGTCCGCCGAGCGGTTCGTGCCCGACCCGTACGGCGAGCCCGGCTCGCGCCTGTACCGCACGGGTGACCTCGCACAGTTTCGGGCCGACGGCTGCCTGGAGTTCCTCGGCCGCATGGACCACCAGGTGAAGATCCGCGGCTACAGGGTCGAACTGGGGGAGATCCAGTACGTCCTGGGCGAGCACAACGATGTCCAGGAGGCCATCGTGGTGCTGCACCGAAACGAAGGGGACGCGGCCCTCGCGGCGTACGTCGTCGGCGCGGTCGCAGCAGCCGTCGACACCGGAGTGCTGCGCGCCCACCTGGCGGAGCGGCTGCCCGAGTACATGGTGCCCGCGTCCTTCACGGTGCTCGACCACATCCCACTGACGAGCAACGGCAAGCTCGACCGCAAGGCGCTGCCTGCCCCGGACCGGAGCGCGTTTGCGCGCACCGAGCACGTGGCACCGCGCACCCCGATCGAGAAGCAGCTCACTCAGGTGTGGTCGGACATCCTCGGAGTCGGCGACATCGGCGTTCACGACCGCTTCTTTGACATCGGCGGCGACTCGATGCGCGCCGTCCGCATGGCGGGCGTGCTGCGCGAGTCCGGGTACGACATCGGCATTGGTGACATCTTCGCGGCTGGCACCGTCGCCGAGCTCGCGGGAAGACTGGTCGGCCAGGACACCGGGCAGGGCCTGACCCGTGCCGTGGGTGCGTGGGAGTTGGTGGGTGCGGGGGATCGGGCTCTGTTGCCGGAGGGGGTGGTGGATGCGTATCCATTGACACAGGTGCAGACCGGGATGATTGTGGAGATGCTCAATCATGTGGAGCGGAATGCCTATCACTCGGTGACGAGTTTTCGGATTCCGGATGAGCGGGCGCTTTCTCTTCCGACGTTGCGTGCGGCGTTGGATGTGGTGGTGGGGCGTCATGAGGTGTTGCGGACGTCGGTGGAGTTGACGGAGTTTTCGCAGCCGTTGCAGTTGGTGCACGGGGTGGTGCGGGTTCCGTTGGTGTTGCACGATCTTCGTGGTCTGGATGCTGACGAGCAGCGTCGGGCGGGGCTTGAGTTCATTGCTGATGAGCGGGGCAGGCCTTTTGTGCTGAGTGAGGCGCCGTTGATGCGGGTGGCGGTGCATCTGGAGTCGGACCGGGCATGGCGGATTACCTTCACCCAGTGCCACGCAATCACCGACGGCTGGAGTTACCACACACTGCTGATGGAGCTGCTCGACGCCTACCGGAGCCTCCGCGACGGCCTGCCGCTGCCCCCGTACGAGGCTCCGGCCGTACGCTACGCCGACGTCGTCGCCGCCGAGCTGGAGGCGCTGGAGGACACCGGACATCAGGCCTATTGGCAGGGCGTCGTGAGGGAGCACGTCCCGTTCGCCCTGCCGGATAGCTGGGCCCAGCCGGGGACCGATGAGGTGTTCCACCTCAGGGTGCCCTTCCACGACCTGGAGGAGCCGCTGCGCAAGCTGGCTGCGGAGACCGGGACCTCGCTCAAGACTGTGATCCTAGCCGCCCACTTGAAGGTGCTGAGTGGTCTGACCCCTGAGCGCTCTTTTCACACCGGCTTGATCACGCACGGCCGGCTTGAGGCGTCCGGTGGCGACCGGGTCCTCGGCATGCATCTCAATAGCGTGCCGTTCCCGGCGGACCGGTCCGCACGGACCTGGCGCGAACTGGTTACCCGGACCTTCAGGCAGGAGACCGAGGTCTGGGGTCACCGCCTTTACCCGCTGCCCGCCATCCAGCGGCTCTCGGACTCCGGCGACCGGTTGGTGTCCGTCACGTTCAACTTCCTTGACTTCCACCAGGTCGACTCGGACGTCGTGGACCTCGACGGAGGCTTCGGCGTCGGCGGCAACGAGTTCGAGCTGAGCGTCTTCGCGATCCGGGGGCACCTGGTCCTGGGTTGCCGTTCCAGCAACATTGGCCGGGTTCACGCCGAACGCATGGCCGCCATGTACCGGCAGGTGTTCACCGCCATCGCGGAGAACCCCGACGCCGACGCGATCACGGCCGTCATGCCCGAACCCGAGTGCACCCGGCTGCGGAACACCTGGAACGACACCGCCGTCGAGTGGCCGGGCGGTACCGTCCTCGACGTGATCGAGGAGGCCGCTGCCCGGACGCCGGACGCGCCCGCCGTCATCAGCGGTGAATGCACGCTGACCTTTCGAGAGTTGGACGAACAGGCCAACCGGGTGGCGCACCGCCTGCGCGCCCTCGGAGCCGGCCCCGACACCCTCGTCGGCGTGCACCTTGAACGCGGCCCCGGCCTGGTGCCCGCCCTGCTTGGCGTGTGGAAGGCCGGCGCGGCGTACTTGCCCCTGGACCCGGCCAACCCAGCCGACCGGCTGAGCCACATGCTCGCCGACAGCGGTGTCCGCGTCCTGGTCAGCGAGTCGCGGTCGGCCGCGCCCGGGGCCCCCGCGCCCGAACACGGCGTCGTGCGCCTCGACCTCGACCTGGACCGCGAGACCATCGCTGCCGAGTCACCGGCCAGGCCGTCCCGTACGAGCGATCCTGACCAACTGGCGTACGTCATCTACACGTCTGGATCCACCGGCACCCCAAAGGGCGTCATGGTGACCCAGCGCGGTCTGGCCAATCACCTGCGGTGGGCCGCCAGGGACCTCACCGCCGGTGGCGGCGGCGCGCCGCTGTTCTCCTCGATCGCGTTCGACCTGCCCGCCACCAACCTCTACGTGCCGCTGATGACGGGCCGCCCGGTCACCGTGCTGCCCGCTGGCACCGCCCCCGGGGAGATCGGCCGGGAACTTGCCAAGTCGGCCCCGTACGACTTCATCAAGTTGACCCCCGGTCACCTCGACCTACTCACCCACCAGCTCGGTGCCGAAGAGATCGCGGGGCTTGCCCGGCGGATCCTCGTCGCAGGCGAGGCCCTCCAGCCGCGCACCGCCAACCACTACGTAGCGGCGCTGGGCCCCGGACGCCTCATTAACGAGTACGGCCCCACGGAGACGTCCATCGGCGCGACCGCGTACCCGGTCGACGACGAGCAGACGACGGTCGTACCGCTGGGCCGGGCGCTGCCCAACACTACGACGTACGTGCTGAACGAATGGCTGGAGCCGGTTCCGCTCGGCGTGCCCGGCGAGGTGTTCATCGGAGGCATCGGCCTCGCCCGCGGCTACCTCGCCAGGCCCGGCCTGACCGCGGAGCGGTTCGTGCCCGACTCCTGCGGCACCCCGGGCGCCCGCCTATACCGGACCGGTGACCTCGGGCGGTTCCGCGAGGACGGGGCCCTTGAGTTCCTCGGCCGGATCGACGATCAGGTGAAGATCCGCGGGTACCGGGTCGAACTCGGCGAGATCCAGCACGTCCTGGCCGAGCACCCTGCCGTCCGCGAGTGCGTGGTGCTCCTGCACCGCACCGCCGACGGCGAGGCCCACCTGGCCGGCTACGCCGTACCCGCAGACGGTACGCAGGGGGTGGACCCGGTCGCCCTGCGGGACCACCTCGCCGGACGGCTGCCGGAGTACATGATTCCCACCACCTACACCGCCATCGAGCAGATCCCCCTGACCAGCAACGGCAAGCTCGACCGCAGGGCACTGCCGGACCCTGACCGGGGTGCAGGGCGCGCGGTCCGGCGGACCGCGCCGCGCACGCCGACCGAGCAGCGGCTCGCCGCCGTCTGGGCCTCGACCCTCGGGCTAGACGAAGTCGGCGTCGAGGACAACTTCTTCGACCTGGGCGGCCACTCCATCCTCGCAGTACGGATGCTGGCCGAAGCGAGGGAAGCGGGAGTGTCGCTCGCCGTCTGGATGATCTACCAGGCAGGCTCACTCGGCGAGATGGCCCTGCTGGCCGACGAGAATGAGGCGCTCGGCACGACGGCACCGCGGGCAGCGGCGGAAGACGACACGTTGCCGCTGCTGCCCGCCCAGCGCAGGACCGGCAACGAGGCGCCGCCGATCCGTACGCTACGCCTCACCCTGGCACGCCGACTGGACGCCAGCCTGCTCGCCGAGGCGCTCGCCGCGACCGTCGCCCGGCACGAAGGGCTGCGGCTGCGCCTCGACCCCGAGGGCAACCGGCGGGACGCCACGGTCGCCGAAGACGAGACGGCGGTGCTGCTGCGGACCGTTCCGCTCGCCGACGTGGCCGCCGAGGACCGGTCGGCTGTAGTCGCGGCCGAAGTCGCAGCGGCCGAATGCCGCCTGGACCCGGTGACCGGACCCGTCCTCCAGGCCGTCCTACTTGACGTCGGTGCGGACCGCCTGCTGGACACCGAGGTGCTCGCCGAGCTATGGATCGTCGTCCACGGCACGGCCGCGGACGAGGAGTCCCTGGCCGTGATCACCGACGACCTCAACACCGCTTATGGGCAGCTGGCCGGCGGCCGGAAGGCCGAACTGCCGCCAGTGAAAACGACGTTGTGCCAGTGGGCGCACCGGCTCGCGCACGAAGCCGCATCACCGAACATCCTGGACCAGGGGCCGTTCTGGCTGAACCGCAGGCCCGGCACGCTACTGCCCCGGGATCACGTGGGGGCCGCCCCCGGGGCCGCCAGCACGGTCACGACCGTGCTGGCGGCCGCGCCGACCGCGACCCTGCTGGCCGGGGAGGATCCGCAGGCCACCGTGCTGACCGCGCTCGGCAGGGTGCTCGGCCGCTGGGCGGGCGGCGACGCCCTGGACGTCGCCCTGCGCACGAACCCGCGTGGCTACGATGCTCAACTCGCTCGGACCGTCGGCCCATTAAGCGACACCGTGCCGATCGGTCTCTGGCTGCCGCGCAGCCGCGAGCTACCCCAGCTGGTGCGTTCGGTGGCCCGGCAGCTCGCGGCCCTGCCCGCACCGCTCCATGGCTACGGTCTTCTCCGGGATGGCGGCGTCGACCCCGACCTCGCCGCAGAACTGCGCGCACAGCCGCACCCGGAGGTGCGGTTCGCCCTCGTGCGGGGCAGTGAGGCGCGGGTTGCGGACGTACCGCTGGCCTATCCGGCAGGCGGCAGCCCGTCGGTGGAGGGATACCTGCTGGACGTGGAAGCGGTCATCTCCGGCGGGCAGTGCTACCTGCGCTGGACCCACCGCGAGGGCGTCCACGAACCGGCGACGGTGCGGCGGCTCGCCGATGAGCACGTAACCGAGCTGGCTCGGCTGACCGATGCGGCCCCGGCGGCGCGGAAGAAGCCGACGGTGCCTGGGGTGGCGGACGTGATGGCCCGGCACGGTATTCCCGGTGCGAGCATTGCGGTGATCCGTGGGGGCGAAGTGGTGTCCGTGGAGCACCACGGGGTGCTCGACGCCGGTGACGGCCGACCGGTGACGGCGGACAGCCTCTTCGCTGCGGCGTCCATTACCAAGCACCTCACCACGTTCACCGTGCTGCGCCTCCTCGCCGAGAAGGGCATCGGCCTCGACGAGGACGTGAACCGGTACCTCGTCAACTGGCGTGTCCCGGGACTAGACGGGCCGGAAGCACCTGAAGGGCCGCAAGGGGGTGAGCCCGTGACGTTTCGTCACCTGGTGGCCAACCTCGCGGGGTTCGCCGAGCCTTCACCCACGCGGCGCGGCGGTTACGACACCGACGAGCCGTGGCCGACCGTGCTCGACCTCCTGCACGGGCGCCCGCCGGCGGACGGCGGACCGGTCCGTAGGGAGTTCGCGCCCGGCGCCAGGTTCCGGCTCAACAACTTCCACTACCTGGTCCTGCAACAGGCGATGGAGGACATCACCGGGGCGCCGTACCACGACGTGGTCCGCCAGCTGCTGTTCGGCCCGCTCGGCATGGACGACAGCGGGATCACTCCGGACCATCCAGACACCTCTGGCAGGCCGGTGGCCCACGGGCACGACATGACGGGAACCCCGCTGCCCGGCGGGCGCCGCGTGTACCCGGAGTCCGCGGCCCGCGGCCTATGGGTCACGGCCGGGGACCTCGCGAAGCTCGTCATCGCAGTCCGGGACAGTGCGATCGGCCGCGAAAATGGCCTGGTGCCACAGGAGCTGGTGCGCGAGATGCTGACCCCGCACTCCGACCGGCCCTACGGCTGGGGGACGATCATCGACAACACCGGGATCGACCTGGAGTTCGGACACGGCGGCCAGGCCGCCGGCTACCAGGCCATGTTCGGTATCCGGGCGAACAGCGGCGACGGCACTGTCATCCTCACCAACTCGGTGCACGGCCGGGCCCTGGTCACCCACCTCATGGCTAACGGCTGGACGGACTCCGGACAGCTCGCGGGTTTCTGGCAACGCGCGATGGGTGAGGCGGCGGCGCGCGAGCGGGAGCAGGAAGGCCCCTGCCGCTCATGACGCGCGGTATGTCCTCCGCGGCCGCCGCAGCGGCGGCGACCGCGGGTCCCGATACTCCGGTACTGCTGCGCCGGAACCGAGATTTCCGGCGGCTGTGGGTGGGCGCGAGCATCTCGCAGTTCGGTTCGCGGGTCGGTCTCACGGCATTCCCGCTGCTCGTCCTCTACCACACGGGGTCGGCCTTCCAGTCCGGCCTGGTGGGCTTCGCCGCGGCTCTGCCCAACCTCACCGTGCAGCTCCCGGCGGGCGCCCTGGTGGACCGCCTGGACCGACGCCGGATCATGCTCTGGTGCAACGTCGTCGGCACGCTCGCGATGGCAAGCGTGGCCGTGGCGGTGCTGTCCGGGCACGTGTGGCTCATCCATCTGATGCTCGCCGCGTTCGTGGACGGAAGCCGCGGGATCTTCGTCGACCTGGCGGAACGGGCCACGGTCCGTACGGTCGTCGCGCGCGAGCAACTGCCCGCTGCGCTCTCGCAGAACGAGGCGCGGCGCCAGGCCATGGGGCTGGCGGGGCAGCCCAGCGGCGGCTTCCTGCTCACCTTGGCCAACGGGGCACCGTTCGTGTGCACGGCTGTGGCCGACGCGCTGGCGACGCTCTGCTTTCTGTGCATCAAAGGGGAGTTGAAAGGGGTGCGGAAGGGGCCGCCTAGGCCGCTGCTCGCCGACATCGCCGAGGGCATGGGCTGGCTGTGGCGGGCCCGCTTCGCACGCGTCCTTGTCGGCCTGATCGCCGGGTCGAACCTGGTGTTCCAAGGGCTCATCCTGACCGTGATGGTGGTCCTTAAGCAGGGCGGCCACTCCCCGGCGACGGTCTCGGTCGTCATCGCCTGCGGAGGCGTCGGTGGGCTGCTCGGGGCGCTGTCCACCCCCCTGGCCCGCCGCGTCAGCATGCGGACGAAGTTTCTGGTGGGGTGCGCGCTGTGGGCGCCGTTGGTGCTACCCGTCGCCTACCTGCGGAGTCCCGTCGTGCTGGCGCTGATTCTGGCGGCCGTCTCGGGCATCTGCGGTTTGCTCAACGTCGCCGCCGGTGTCTACCAGACCCAGAACACGCCCGACGAGTTCCAGGGCAGGGTGCAGGGAACAGCCCGGTTCCTTGGTTCCGGTGCTAACTCACTGGGCTCGCTGACCGGCGGCTACCTCCTCGGCGCGGTGGGGGCGGCCACGACAGGGCTGTGGATGGGCGCAGCGCTGCTGTTGCTGACCCTGGCCGTCGCCTTGCTGCCCGCGGGCCGGGCTGAGCACGAGCCCTTCTCCGTGGCGCGATTCGATCGAGTTGGCCACCCCGCCCCCCGACGACTGCCGCCCCCGATTGCCCTGACCGTTGACGACGACAGCTGAGGTGACCAACAGTGACCCAACCCTCGTATTCCAATGCCGAGTTGCAGGACGGCTCGGCGCCACGGATCAACGGAGCGCGGCTGCTCCGTGATCTGGACACGTTCGCGACCTTCGGCGCACGGCCCGACGGCGGCGTCGACCGGGTGGCGGGATCCGAGGCGGACGCCGCGGGCCGGGCCTGGCTGGTCCAACGCATCGGCGAGGCCGGTCTGCGGGCGGAGACCGACAAGATTGGGAACGTCTTCGGGCGCACGCACACCGGGACCGGTCCGGCGCTGTTACTGGGCTCGCACACCGACAGCGTTCCGGCGGGCGGCCGCCTTGACGGCTCGTATGGTGTCATCGCCGCCCTGGAGACTCTGCGCACCCTGCACGAAGCTGGCCATCCGTGTGCCGACCGGGTGCGGATTGTGGGGTTCTGGGACGAGGAGGGCGCTCGGCCGGAGTCGGCCGGAGGGCTCACCGGGTCCACCGCCTTCGTGGCGGGGGACCGGCTCCGCGATGTCGCCGCGTTCTTCGAACTCCATGTGGAGCAGGGGCCCCGCATGGAGAAGGCCGGCAGTGACCTGACGGTAGTTCAGGGCATCGTTGGCATCGAACGCCACGAGATCAAACTCTTCGGAGTGCCGAACCATGCGGGCACCACCCCCATGGCCGACCGCGTGGACGCGGGACGCGCCGCGGCCGGGCTGGTGACGGGCCTGACATCAAGACTCACCGCGATCGACCCGGAGCTGGTCTTCAACATCGGATTCATCGAGTTTCTACCGGGTGCGCCCAATGTGGTGCCGGGGGAGGCTCGGCTTACCGTCGAATGGCGCTCCGGAAGGTCGTCGGTTCTCCGGCGCGCCGCTGGTGAACTGGCCGCGGAGGTGCGGGCCGCCGCGGCCCAGGAGGACTGCACGGCGACCATTGAGCGCCTGTCGCACAAGGCGATCACCGATTTCGACGGTGAGGCGTGCGTGGCCCTGGCGGACGCGTGCCTGAAGACCGGCGGGGTCTTCGGCGGTTCCCTGCTGAGCTTCGCAGGGCACGACGCGAGTGTGTTGAGCGCGCACGTGCCCACCAGCATGCTGTTCGTGCCGAGCACGGGAGGTATCAGCCACTCCCCGCAGGAGTCGACCCCCAGCCATCAACTAGTCATCGGCTGCCAGGCGTTGCTGCATTCCGTCGTGGGGTGGTATGGGCGCTTCTACGATTGATTCTGAAGCTGGCCGAAAGTCGAGCTTCGGGAGGGCGGGCGGTCCATCCGGGCCCGGAAGTCGGGCCGACGGTAGGTCAGCCTCAAGACAGTATCCTCTCGCTTGTGGTGATCGCCACCAAGCAGGCGAGGCCCGCTGGGGCTCCGCCAACAGGGACACCGACGTTTTTGTGAGCGCCATTCGGGGAGTGCTGCACCGGTGATTGCCAAGGGGATGTTGCAGCTGGCGGAGCTCGGTCCCGACGGGCGGAAACAGCTCCTGCAGCTGCCTCAGCCGCAGGAGCAACCGCAACTGTGGCGCGTGGAGACCAGCGCGTTTCGACCCGTCGTGGACCTGTGGGCCGACACTGTGCTCGACGACGGCGAGAAGGCCCGGGCTACGGCCTTTCGTAAATCCGGCGACCGGGCCACCTACCAGGCCGCTCATACTGCACTGCGGTTCCTGCTCGGCGCCTACCTCGGTACGGAACCTCGCGACGTACCACTGGAACGCCTGCCGTGCTCCTCGTGCCCACTGCCGCACGGACGGCCCGTTGTTCGCGGCAATCGTGTGCACTTCTCACTGTCCCACTGCGACGGAATCTGCCTGCTGGCCTTCGCGGCCGCCCCGGTAGGCGTCGACGTTGAGAAGGTCTTCTCTCCCGCGGTCGCGGATGAGGTCGGACCGATCCTGCACCCGCGCGAGGCGGCCGAACTGCGCGCATACAGCGGACCGGACCGGGCCGTCGCCTTTGCCCGGGTCTGGACCCGTAAAGAGGCCTATCTCAAAGGGCTGGGCACAGGACTGGGACGTGACCCGTCGTTGGACTACCTCGGGTGCGCACCAGAGGGCCCCGTCAGCCCACCGGGATGGACCGCCCACGACGTGTCCGCCGGCGAGGGCCATGCCGCAGCCCTCGCCGTACAACAGCGCTGACCAACGACATGACTCTGTTGGCGATCTTCTCCGGGCGCTGACGGCGGGTCTAGGTGGTGCTTCGCTGGTTGGGTGCGGGCCGGCGCCTGCAACCTCACCCGAATCGCGGACTGGATCGCCGAGCCGACGACCGTCACAGTCAGCCAACCCGCTTCCTTGCCCTCTGGGCAGCCGCATAACCCCAGAAGATCACCAATACGGTCACGGTGTTGATGCCCAAATCCGGGGACTTGGCACAAATTCCGAAGCCCTCTGATGATCCTGACGGAGCATGTGCCCCACCAGCCCCCACTCGCGTCCATGAAGCCGCCGAGGGCAGGATGCTGCCACTGCCGCCACCTGACGCGGCCGACTGTTGGCCGCGCCCTTCCCCGCTGCCCAGAATGACAGGATCGGACGGACCACGTTGGGCTCCGTGGCTCCGGTTGCACAGGCAACAGGCGGAGGCAGCAGTGGAGTTCAGGATCCTGGGACCGATCGAAGCGGCCAGGAAGGGCGACCGCGTAGCGCTGTCGGGAACGAAGGCGCAGACCGTCCTGGCGGCGTTACTGCTGGCCCGCGGCCGTGTCGTCTCCGACGGCCAGCTCAGCTACTTGCTGTGGGGTTGGCGACCACCGGCCACGATGAACGCCCAGATTTATACGTATATTTCCCGGCTGCGCAAGAGGCTCGGCCCGAGTGTCGCCTTGCTCCGGCAGCCACCCGGCTATCTCATCCGCACCAATGACGCATGGGTCGACATCGTGGAGTTCGAGCGGCTGGACGCTCAGGGCCGCCATGCCCGTACCGAGGGACGGTTTGAGGAGGCGGCGGCACTGCTGCGTACCGCACTCGACCTCTGGCGGGGAACCGCGCTCGCCAATGGCACAGAGTTCCTTGCCGAGGTGGAACAGCCCCGCCTGGAAGAGGCCTGGGCCGCTACCTTGGAGCACCGAATCGAGGCCGACCTCGCGATGAGACAGCACAATGACCTGGTGCCCGAACTCGCCGGCCTGGTAGCTCGGTTTCCCGTCCGAGAGAAACTGCGCGCGCAGTTCATGACCGCACTGTGGCGCTCGAACCGGCAGGCCGACGCGCTGGAGACCTACCAGCAGGGACGCCGGATCCTTGCCGAGGAACTAGGTGTCGATCCCGGCCAGGAACTCGCCCGCACCTATCACGCCGCACTCGACGGAACCTTGGAACTCCCTGCGGAGGCAAGGACCCTGGCTGCGCAGGGAGCGCAGCCGGCGACCGTGCCCCCCGCCCCGACGACACTGCCGCCTGCGGTGGTCGATGTCATCGGCCGGAGCGCTCTGCTGGCCGATATCCGGACCCGCCTGACCGGGGCTGGGTCGCTGCCGGACGGTGCGTCGGAGCAGCCGAACCCAAGCAGCCCACACGCGGGACACCGGCCGTATACAGCACCGCGCCCCGGCCACCACCGGGCCGTATGGGGCGGTCCAACGACGCTCGACGCCCCGGCCCGTCCCCGGCGGGTCCTGCTCACCGGGATGCCCGGCAGCGGAAAGACGGTACTCGCCGTCAGCGCTGCCGCCTCCGTCGCGGCTCACTTTCCGGACGGGCAGCTGTACGCCGAGCTGTCCCGGCCGGACGGTACCCCGTGCGATCCGCGGCAGATCCTGGTACGTCTGTTGGGCGCCCTCGGTGATCCGGACGACACGGGTACCGCGAATGTCGACGATCTCCTGTACCGATACCGGCTGCGCACGGCGGGGCGCCGCCTCCTCGTAGTCCTCGACGGGGCCGTTGGGGACCGGCAGATCCAGCAACTCGTGCCGCCGACCGGGCCAGAGGCGGGCCTGATCCTGACCGCGCGCAGACCGCTCGCCATGGTGGCGCCGGCCGAAACGCTGCACGTCGGCGAACTGCCACACGCCGAGGCGCTCGCCATGCTCGGTGCGGTCGTGGGTTCCGGCCGCACCGCGGCCGAATCGGACGCGGCAGAGGCGATCACCCGGTACTGCGCGGGCCTGCCGCTGGCCCTGAGGATAGCGGGCGCGCGGCTGGCCGCCCGCCCCGCCTGGCCGCTGGCCCACCTGGCACGGCGGCTGGCGCCCCGGACGACCAGGCTCCAGGAGCTGCGCTACGGCGACCTGGACCTGCCGCACGCCTTCGCCTCCTGCCTGCCGCCGCTGGCCTTGGACGAGCCCGCCCGGCTGGCACGGCTCGCGGAGGTGTCCCACGGACCGTTCCGGGCGGGTACGGGCGCACGCGTCCTGGACCTTCCGGAGCGGCGGGCGGAGGCTCTCCTGGAGGAGTTGGTCGATGCGGGTCTCCTGGAGACGGCTGGAGTCGACCGCAAATCCCGCCTCCTCTACCGCTTCCATCCGTTGGGCCGGGCGTTCGCACTGACCTTGAGCGACAAGGGTGCGGGCAGTCCGCACATCCAGATCCTCGCGAGCTGAGCCCTGGGCGGCCGGGGCTGCGACTCTCAGCGGCGGGTCGCGGACAGCATGTACCGGTCCGTTCCGGCCAGTTCCGCCTCCTGCTCGGTCCCCACGGAGAATCCCCGCTGCCTCAGCTCTGCGGACGTTTCGGCGAGTCGGCCCTCCGTGAGTGTCCCGGGCTCGTCGTGCACCTCCATGGCGATCTGGCGGATCAGCTTCCAGTGGCGTTCCTCGATCCCGCGCAGCACATCGGCCTCGGCCCGCTGCACATCGATCTTCAGGACGTCGATCCGCTCGACGGAGTGCTCGTCGACAACGTCTGACATGCGGCGCACGCGGCACTCGTGGGACTCCTCTCGCAGGCGGTAGTCGAGCATTTCGTCCAAGTAGACATCGAGCCCGGTTCCGGGTGCGGCACCCGCCCGGATCATCGACTGGCGCACCAGAGACCGTTCGGCGGCCGTATCGGCGTACGCACGCTGCACGGACATCGTGGAGAACCCGGGATAGTAGGTGAAGGGAATCCGCTGGGCCCGATCGGACAGGCCGTAATCGAAGAGCTTCACGTCGGTCCCGAGCTGCCCTGTGTTCTGCCGGAGCTTCTCGAAGATTGGCGGCATCGGTTCGAAGGCATACACCGAAGCCGTCGGACAAAGCGAGGTGACGAAGAGTGAGAACATTCCTATATTTGCTCCGACATCGAACACGACCAGGTTCTCTGCGTCTAGTTCTATTCCCCCCGAAAGGTAGGTGCGTCGAATGAAGATCTCCTCGTACAGCTGCGTGGTCTCGTCACGATTCAGTCCTTCGATCATGGCCGGATTCACCATAGTGATTCGCTTCCCTGACACTCGGTCGATGCGTTTCCAGGAACGGGTCCCGCTGTCTCTAGACTTATCCCTTGGGGGGCCCGCGGACACGCCCCCTAGTGCCCATTTCTGGATGGTGCTGGTTTCACCACGGGACGGCAAGGAGCACTACCGTCCGGCTGGTGCCAGCCTCCCTTATTGTGGGTGCATGCAACCTACGGCGGGTCCTCAGCGTCGACTTGACGGCATTCGCCGGCGCACCGCGTTCCTGACTGCTGGTATTCCCCTGCAACTCATATCGTTCTGGCTGGCGCTCGCTGTGGTGCCCGTCCCCTCACTGACGGCCCTCCAGCGCCACCGTTTCCGCGCGATGTTAGATCTCACGATTCCCTCGGCGACGGCCCGTGCGGCAGGACCGTGGGGGGTTCGTGAGCGACTGGCCTCGCCCGTGACACAGCGACAGCTGGGCTACCACCTGGTCGTCGGCCCCCTTGTGGCGGTCGGCATGCTGGCCGTACTCGCCCTGTGGGCGGTGAGCTGCGCGGCCGCCACGGCGCTGTTGTGGATCTGGGTGCTGCCCCCGGAGTGGCGCATCGACCACCGCGGCTACCTCACGAAGACCGTATTCGCCACCGGAGTCGGTCTGTTGCTTCTGCTCGGCACCGTGCGGCTGACTGGTCTTCTGGTGCGGATGGATGCCTACGGCGCCGCGCAGCTGCTGGGGCCGAGCCGTACCGAGCGGATGCGCCAGCGAATGGAGAGCCTCTCCGAGAGCCGAGACGGCGTGGTCGACGCGGCCGACCTTGAACGGCGGCGCATCGAGCGAGACCTACACGACGGCGCCCAGCAGCGCCTGGTATCCCTGGCTGTCAACCTCGGCATCGCCAAGGCCACGTTCAAGGACCTGCAGCCCGATGTGCAGCGCGTAATCGACGACTCACACCGGGAAGCGATAGAGGCCATCACTGAACTCCAGGACTTGGTGCGGGGTTTGCACCCTGCAGTGCTTGAAGACCGAGGCCTGGATGCGGCGTTGAGTGGTTTGGCTGCCCGAGCTCCGATACCGGTGCGGCTGGTCGGTTCGGTGAGGCCCCGGCCGTCACCGGCCGTGGAAGCCGTGGCGTACTACGTTGTATCCGAGGCACTTACCAACATCGTCAAGCACGCCCGGGCCACTCAGGTGGACGTGAGAGTGGAAAGAGAGGCGGACATCATGTCCGTAACCGTCACAGACGACGGGATCGGCGGGGTCGATCCCTCCGGTGGAACCGGGCTTACCGGGTTGATCAAGCGGGTGGCCTCGGTAGACGGCACCCTGTCGATCGACAGCCCCGTGGGCGGGCCCACGACTATCATCGTGGAGTTGCCGTGCGCGCGGTGATCGCCGAGGACTCGGTGCTCTTACGTGTCGGCCTCGTCAGGGTCTTGGAGATGGCGGGTATCGAGGTAGTCGCCGAGGCTGGGGACGAACAGGGCCTGCTGGCCGCGGTCGAGGAGCACCGGCCCGACATCGCCGTCACCGATGTGCGGATGCCGCCCGGCCACAGCTCGGAGGGCGTCCGTGCCGCGCTCGTCATCCGGGAGCAGTGGCCCCGGACGTCGGTGCTGCTGCTGTCCCAATACGTGGAGGAGCAGTACGCCGCTGACCTACTGGCCAAGGACACGGCCGGTGTCGGGTATCTGCTCAAACAGCGCGTGGCCGACGTGGAGGAGTTCATCGAGGCTCTGCACCGGGTCGCGGCCGGCGGCACCGCGCTGGACCCCCAGGTCATCTCCCAGCTGCTGCTGCACCGCCGCGACGATCCCCTCAAGGGGCTGACAGGGAGGGAGCGGGAGGTTCTGGAGCTGATGGCCGGCGGCCGCTCCAACCTGGGCATCGCAGAGCGGCTCGTGGTGAGCGAAAGCACTGTCGCCAAGCACATCAACAACATTTTGACCAAACTCGATCTGCCTAGCGCGGACTTGGACCATCGCCGGGTGCTCGCGGTCTTGCGGTTCCTCGGCACCAGTCAGTGACGAGTCCCGGGTGCTTGCGATGGCAGGATCGCCCTATTAGGCGGGGTCGGCACACCGAAGGGCGATCAGCTCCAGCAAAGCAGCCGGCGACGTGGCCAAGTACATGTGTTCGCCGGGCAGTTCGATCGCCTCGAAACCTCCCTCGGTGACCTCGGCCCAGCCCCGGATGTCGTCGAGAGAGGCGAGTGCGTCGTCGCGGCCGCGGACGGCGGTAACCGGCACCAGGAGCGGCTTACGGTCCGGCAGCCGATACGTCTCGTGCATCCGGACGTCCGCACGAAGCGCGGGCATGAGCAGGTCGCGGATCTCCGGCTCCTCGAATGCCTCGTGTCGGTAGCCAGAGAACTCCTTGACCCGGTCCAGGAACCGCCCGTCGTCGGTGATCCCTGTGGCGCGCCGCTCAGGGGGGGTGCGCGGGAAGACCGGCGTACCGCTGACGAAGAGCCGCACCACCTGCGGCCCGGCCGCGTCGACCAGTCGCCGAGTCAGCTCGTGGGCGACGAGGGCGCCCAGGCAGTGGCCGAATAGGGCGATGGGCCCGCCGTCCGGCAGCATGTCGAGGGCTTGGGGCAGGAGCCCCTCGGCCGCCTGCTGGACGTCTGTGTACGGCTCGTCGAGGATGCGCCGCTCCCGGCCGGGCAGCAGCAGCGGGCGGACGTCGACGCCGGGTGGGCCGACCTCTTCCCAAGAGGTGTAGAAACTGGCGCCGGCTCCGGCGAAGGGCAGGCACAGCAATGGAGTTGGCATGCAATCAGCCTTCGAGTGAGGTACGGGAGGTGGGTTGGGCGCCGACCCGGGCCAGATGGGCGCCGCGGTGTACCTGCGCAGACGGTGCCATTACGAGTCAGGGCAGGCGTACGACTTGGGCAGCCCAGGCCAGGCCCGCACCGAACCCCACGAGCAGCGCACGGCCGCCCGGGGCCACGGCACCGGTCTCCCGCAGCCGGTCGATGGCGAGCGGTACGGAAGCGGCCGAGGTATTTCCGGACTGCGCGATGTCCCGTGCGACCGCGACGTGTGGCGGCAGCGCAAGCCGGTCGGTGAGTACATCGGTGATCCGCATGTTGGCCTGGTGGGGGACAAACGCGTCCAGGTCGGCGGCGTCCACCCTCGCGGCGGCCAGGGCCCGCCCCGCAACCTCGGGGATCTTCGCGACGGCCCAGCGGAACACCTCGGTCCCGGCCATCCGCATGGTGGGCCAGGGGCGTTCGGGGGAGTCCCGGTACTCGGTCCAGCTCGCCGAGTGCGCGATGAGGCGACGCTGTCCGCCGTCCGAACCCCAGATCGTGGGGCCGATCCCCTGCCGTCTGTCGGGCCCCACGACCATGGCTCCGGCGCCGTCGGCGAAGAGGAAGGCGGCCGAGGCGTCGCCAGGGTCGACGATGTCGCTCATCTTGTCGGAGCCGATGAGCAGCACATGCTCGGCGGTGCCACTGCGGACGAGCCCGTCGGCGACGCCGAGCGCATAGCAGAAGCCCGCACAGGCCGCGTCGAGGTCGAGGGCGGCCGAGCCGACGCCGAGGCGGTGGGCCACTTCGGGGGCGCCGGCGGGGCTCTGCCGTACGTTGGACATGCTACTCAGGAGCACCATGTCCACCCGCTCAGGAGGGACGCCGGCGTCGGCGAGCGCCTTGTGCGAGGCCTCGACGGCCATGTCCATCACGGTTTCGTCCGGCTCGGCACGGCGGCGTTCCACGATGCCGGTGCGGCGCTGTATCCAGGTGTCCGAACGGCCCGTGCTCTGCACCAGTTCGGCGTTGCCGACTATCCGCTTCGGCCGGTAGGCCCCGATACCCATGATCCGCGAGCCCCTGCCGGGCCGTTGTATCGTCATGCCGCTTGAGTTTCCGAGCCGTACCTATCGTGCCCCTATACGCCTACTCTCAGCGCAGTACGGCCCGGCGCTCGACGGCGCCGTCGGAGCGCAGGGCGGTGGCGGCGGCAAAGCGTCCTTCCGCGACGCTGAGCCAGAACCGGTCGCCGATCAGCAGGCCCGCACCCTTGCTGGACGCATTCCCCAGCCGGCGCCGCCGATGGAAGGTGACGTCCGGCGGAGCGTCCTGCCCTGACTTCAGAACGCCCCAGGCCAGCGTGATGTGACGGCGATCGGCCCGCATGCCGCCGAGTGCGCCGAGCAGCGTCTCGGTGATCAGGTCGGTGGGGACGACGATGGCCACGACGTGTTCAGAGTCGTAGATCTCCAGGGCCGTACGTCCCTGAGAGGCTCGGCTGAGCCGCACCGACCAAGGTGTGTCGCGGAGTTGGATCGGATCGTCACCTGGCATGGCGGGGAACTCCTGGCTCGTCACGATGTCCACGACGTCGACTCTCCTCGGCCTGTTCCTCAACGTACGGAAACGAGTCTGGCCGGGGCGTCGCCCCCGGTCGCCAACGCCAGTACCCGTCTTGGGGGTGGCACTGGGTTCACCCCCCTTCACGCCGAGGGCCTCCGTCCGCCGCGGGTGCCCCGGCCATGGTGGTCCTAGCACCACCACCAATCCGGATGCTCGGGTTGAGGATCACGGCCGCCTTCCCGGGCACTGTGGGGAGGTAGCGGACGGGTCGCCCCCGTGACCCGTCCGCTACCCGCCGACTCGGAACGCTGTTGGTGAGACATCCATCCCCCGCGCCACCAGCCGAGCGTGCGTACCGGGTCGGTACTGGTCTGCACACATGCAGTTGAAGGAGAATCGTGTCCAGCAACTTGAGCCCGGCGTCGATCAGGCACAGCAGGAACCTCAAGCGGGTCGCGGCCGGAGTCACCACCGCTGCCGCCATTGGCGCCTGGTGGCTGTCCGACTCCGCCCCGTATCCTTACTCCCAGCATTGGCTGCTCGACCTTCCGCTGCCGTTCCTAACGCTGAGCCGCCTTGACGACGTCCTGGAGACCTGCCCGGGGGAGCGGATCCTTGAGATCGGCCCCGGCACGGGACTGCAGGCCCTCCACATCGGGCCCCAACTGGGGTCCGCGGGGCGGTTGGACATCGTCGACATTCAGCAGCCGATGCTCGACCACGTGATGCGTCGGGCGGCGGAGAAGAAGATCACCAACATCGTGCCCACATTGGCGGACGCGCACCAACTCCCCTTCGCTGACAGGACGTTCGACGCCGCCTACTTGGTCACCGCGCTCGGCGAGATCCCGGATCCGGCACTGACGCTGAGCGAACTGCGCAGAGTCCTCAAGCCCGGCGGCCGACTGATCGTCGGGGAGTTCTTCGACCGCCACCAGATCCGGCCGGCCCACCTCATTGGCCACGCGAGCGCCGCCGGTCTGCGCGTCAGCCGGCGCATCGGCCCTCCCTTCGCTTACTACGCGCGGCTCCGTCCGTCGGCCCCCCAGGGGGGCGCGGCACAGCCTGAGCTCGGCATGCTGGGCGACGCAAATGTGGCCGTGTCCTCGTAGCGCGCTGGAAGGACGAGGAGATGGACGAGCCGACCCTGCGGCGCGCTGTGCGCGCCGAGTGGGGCCCGCTGTTTCGGAGCGCACGCGACCGGCTGAGAGACCGGGGGGCTCCGCGCGATTCCGGTCACGCTCGTATCGGTGTCCCTGCCCCTGCTGCTACAGATCGTGCTGAAACAGTCCTGAGGGTACAGATTCGTCAAGGTGTTCGGATTGGTGCGGGCGGATGGCCGTCTGTGGCTGGTGCTGCTGCGCACCCCGCCCTCCCTATTCGTGCTTGCCCGCAGCGCCTCCGTACACGCCTGACCCGGCGTCGGGGAAGAAGCTATGGCAACCAATTTCGCCCGTAGAGCATGAGAGTCAGGGCGATTCCAAGTCTCGTTGATCAAGTGAATGGGCTGATCACGCCCGCATGACGATGCGTCGGTGGACCGCCACGTATGCAGCGAAGCTCCGGTTGAGGCCGGTGCCCGATCAAGTCGCCTGTCGCCAGCCGGAGACGCTAATCTCCTGTCAAGCCGCCTACATGAGGTCGATCTGTGTAATGTCTGCGCAGGTCAGCGCCCTGTAGAACCTCGTTGGCTATGTATCGCTTGAGGCAGCGGATGATGTTCTCGTTCTGCACCCCCTGTGCGGTTCTCATCCGGCACCAGTCGCTCAACGATTCCCACCGTGGCAGGCTATCGGCCCCAGAGCATCAGCGTCCTTCGCGGCGATGGGCATCGAACCGACGCAGCACCCGGACCAGGCGACATACTCCGAATGCCGCCCCCACCAGCGCACCTGACATCAGGGCGCCATCCCGCGCCGTACCAGAGATGCCGAAGACCAGCACGAGAGCAAGCGCGACAACGAATACGGTCGCAGCCAGCAGGGCGGCCGTTACGAGGGCGAAAACGATCTCTACGGACATCGCGTCCTTTTCCCACCGCGACTCACGCCCCATATCCATACTGGCAAGCCTTGTATCTCGGCCAACCACATCCGCCCTCACCCGAACATCACTCGCCATGGAAGATGCGCCAAATGAGATGACTTCTACTAAACCGCGTGGTCGTTTCAGCGGGTGGTGCCGGAGGCACCGTCGCGGTTTCAGGGGGGGGCTTCGGCATGGTGATCGTGAGGTGCTGGCCGCGATCGTGTTCGTGGCCACGTCGGGCTGTACGTGGCAGCAGTTGCCCGCAGCTTCGTTCGGGCCGTCAGGGGCGACGGCTCACCGGCGTTTCTCCGAGTGGTCGAAGGCCAGGGTGTGGGCCAAACTCCACCGCGTGGTGCTCGACGAGCTCGGCTCCAGGGGCGAGTTGGACTGGTCCCGCTGCGCGATCGACTCGGTGAACATGCGAGCTCTGAGAAGGGGGACCTGACCGGTTCGAATCCTGTCGACCGGGGCAAGTATGGGTCGAAGATCCATTTGATTACCGAGAGGACAGGTCTGCCCCTGTCCGTCGGAATCTCGGGGCCAACCTGCACGACAGCCAGGCCCTGGTCCCGCTCGTACAGGGAATACCGCCGATCCGCTCCCGTCGCGGACCGCGGCGACGCAAACCCGGCAAGCTCCACGCCGACAAGGGATACGACTACTCCCACCTGCGGCGATGGTTGCGCAAGCGCGGCATCCAGCAACGCATCGCACGCAAGGGAATCGAGTCATCACAGCGACTGGGGCGCCACCGGTGGCCCGTCGAACGCACCATGTCCTGGCTCGCCGGCTGCCGCCGACTCCGCCGACGCTACGAGCGCAAGGCCGAGCACTTCCTCGCCTTCGTCGGCATCGCCTGCACCCTCATCTGCTACCGCAGAGCGGTGCAGGTCTAGGGCTTGGCCCAATAGATCATGCGCTCGTGAGGCTGTCCGGTGGTCCCGTCCGGCACACCTACCATGACGCGCGGCTCGATCAGCGGAATCTGTGGATGGAGAAGCGCCTCCAGGTCGCCAACGGCATCGTCAATGTCTTCATCGATCTCGGCGGTATGGCGACGTACCCAGAAGGAGAGCAGCACTCTTTCCTCTTCGACCGCAATCGCTACCGCTACCACATCGGACGAGATCAGCCCTAGCAGAGCCTGCACCGCAGTGAGGGCAATGTCGTTGACGCGCTGAACCTCTGGGTCTGCCATGCAGATGGATCCTGCCCGGTCACCACGCGATCGCACCAACTGAGACATCGTCTTAGTGGTGGACGGCAAGAGCGCCCGCGGCTCGCGCATCGAGAGCGGCACCGCTGCCCACCCGCTCGCCGCGATCACCGGCAACGGGGATGACCGTTACCGAGCTGGGGCGGCGCCCAGCCGGAGCGGGGGAGCCGTCCTGGTGCGGTGCGTCAGGTTGGCGCCGGTCACGGGCCCCAGGTGTTGTCCTGCGAGCCGTCGGCGGAACTCTGGGTTGTTGCGACGGACGAAGTGATGCCTCCTGCAGATGTGTTCGTGTGTGTGGCGACGGTGACGCTCAAGGTGCCGGTCAAGCCGAGCAGCGTGATGGCAAGTGCCCTGATGGCGTGATTCGTATACCTCATAAGACTCCTGAAATCGATTTTGCTCAGAATTGCAGTCTCGATTTTGTCCCGGGTGAAGTCCTCGCAGGGGGACTCGCGCTGTCAAGACGCTGCTATCGCAGGTTGCTGCCAGGGATAGATTGCAGACCGGGTCGTGATCGCGATGGCGCGAACTGGTCGCTGGGTTTGATCGATTCGCTTTGCTTGGGCACCATTTGGCGAAGACGATCACGATGGTGGCGAGGTGGGCTGCTCACGGGGGTGGTGGTTGCAGTGTTAGAACAGCTGGGTATCAGGCCAGAGGCGGAAGTCCTGTACCGGACGATGCTTGAGCATCCGGAATATGACATGGAGGAGTTAAAGTCAGGTTTAGGGTGGTTGAGCGAGCAAATAAGCACGACGATTGACGAGCTGGCTCGCCTTGCTCTTGTCCGCCCGTCATCCGAGGGGGATGGCGAGTTCCGGCCTATTCACCCGGAGTTCGGTCTCAATATGCTCTTGCTTCGGCAACAGATGGGCCTCCAGGAGCACCAGCAGCGCGTGGACGAGAGCAAGCGCGCTGTGCTCGACTTGCTCGAGCATGTGGGCGAACTCGGCACAGCGATAGGGGAACAGCGGCTGCTGCGGTTCGACGACCTCGACAGGGTCCAGCAGCACATGGAGAAGCTCGCGCACGCGTGCACCACAGAAGTCGCCGTGTTCGCCACCGGAAGCACCCAGCTGCCCGAGAGCCTGGTGATGGCACGTCTCCTCGACGCCGATGTGCTGTCACGCGGCGTGTCCGTACGCAATCTGTATCTGGACGCCGCGCGCAACGACCCGGCCACCGAGGGCTATGCGCAGTGGCTCGTCGCCGAGGGCGGCGAGGCGCGCACGACGCCGCACCTGCCGGTGCGGATGGTCATCTACGACCGGCGCTTCGCGCTGCTGCCGGCAGACCTAAAGTCCGCCAACAGCGGTGCGATAGTGCTGGAGAGCCCCGGGGCGGTCGCTGCGCTGCAGAGCCTGTTCGACCAGATGTGGCGGCAGTCCACGCCGTTCCACGTGAAGCCCTGGCGGGATGAGAAGGGCCTGTCCGAGCGCGAGCGGGTGCTCCTGCGACTGCTGGCCGAGGGCGACACCGACGAGGCCATCGCGCACAAGCTCGCCGTGTCGGTGCGTACTGTCCGGCGGGTCATCGCGGAGCTGATGAAGCGGCTCGGCGCCCGCAGCCGCTTCGAGGCTGGGGCGTTGGCCCTCGCACGGGGATGGCTGGACTCGATGGCATGTTGAGCGGGGCGGCACACCGCACCGGTGCGGTGTGCCGCCCCGAAAGAGACCTTTTATAGTGCGAGGGGGACAACATGACTCATGTTCATGATCCACGCTCGCGTAGAGCCGGGTACTCCCATGGCAGCCAGCCCGTCAGCCGACGCTGCCGAGCTGCACCGGTACGTCCTTCAACGGGCGGTGGCTGCCGACCGCCTTCAGCACGTGCACGTCAGGGTTGACGAGGACGGGTGCGGAGCCGACTTCATCCTGTTCGTCCTCCAGCCTAGCCTGCAGGCCGCCGAGGCCGTGGCGGGCAGGCTCGCGCTGGAGTGCGTCGGCAAGTGCCCCGTCACCCGGGGCTGGCAGGTGGCGTACTGCGGAGGCACGCTGCCCGGCCTCATCGGGGAGTGAACTTAACGGCCCTGTCGCATACTCGGAAGACCCCTGGGGGTCAGCCTTCAGGAGCCTGCGACACCTTCTGCGTCGGAATGCAGAACGCGGTCGTCACCGTGCAGGAGGAACTGCTGACCACCGAGCGCGTAACGACGACATCGGCTTCACCACAGAGGGCCGAGTCTAAGATCTCTCTGTCATCTCGGGAGCCTTCAGCTCCGGCAAGACAGCCGTCCTGGAGTTCGTCGCCTACTGTCTCGGCGCCAAGAACCATCCCAGACACCCCCAAGTCCTCCGCATGGTCCGCTCGGCCTTGCTGGAAGTTGAGCCCTCCGGCGAGAGCCACAATATCGAACGCGCCCTAAACGAGCCCTCTACCGTGGCCTTCGTCCGCCGCGGACGACTGGATCAGGCTTCCTCCAGCATCATCGAAAAGCAGGTCATCACCCCGGCCGGCGACCCACCATGCCTGTCCCCTCTACTGCTGAGCCACTGCGAGCTGGAAGGCGTAGAACGGGAAGCGCCAACCGACGTAGAATCGCGCCCCGATCCGCTCAGCATCCGCGACCTGATGTGGCTGACCGTCCTGCCCCGAACAGAAATTCGGCGGCGCGCACTGGTAGGTGTCCGTCCGGCGGGGATCTGTCGTGTCGGTGCTCTGCGGCAGCACATCGTCGGTGGAGGGTGGATTCCGGCTCCCCTTGCGGGGATGTATCGCACGAGGTCCTCGGCTGGCCGTCACAGCTCTCTGGGGGCCTCGTGTCCGCTGATCGTTGACGAAGGCGTCCTGGCGCCCTCTGGCTCGGCCGCACGCGGGACGTCGCGGTGGTGAGGGCTCCCGCCCAGCGCGGCTGGGCGGGAGCGGCGCGGTCCCCTCCGGTCGTTCTTCAGCACGAGGGGGCTGCGCAGCCTTCCAGACGGGAAGGTCCGACGCCCAGGAGGCGTCTGCGTTCATGGTGCTCCTTGCCGCTGGTGCCGCAAGGAGAAGTACTTTTTCGCCGTGAAAAGCGCTTATTGGGCAACGTTTTGATCCCGGACGCGGCCTGGATGGCGTAGTGCGCCCCTCCTGCGGCTCCGGCCTCACGGCCATTATTCCGTAACACCATGATCACGTTGAGTCGCAGGGTGTCGGCGGACCATGCTGGCGTCCACTCTTCCGGAGCGCTTCAGCACCGCATCGGAAGTGCCTTCCAGATGCGTCTAGTTGAGGAAAAGGTGCGATGTCCAGTAAGCAGGTGTTGATCGTTGCCGTGCTGGTGGCGGTCTTCGCGTGGAGCACGGTCATGACCGTGCTGGGGCAGCTCGCGGCCGTGGCCGCGCTGCTTCCCTCGCTCGGTCTGCTGGTCCAGCAGATTGTCGCCGCGTTCAACGGCACGCAGATGACGCGGCCCGACACCATCGCGGTCGCGGAAGCCGGCACGGCCGGGCAGGAGGAGTCGTTGCGATGACACCCTTCTCGGCGCCGAAGCAGCCCCACGACGAGCCCCCGGGCAGACGCGGCCGCAAGCCCGCGGCGATCGGTGCGGACGTGGGGGACTCCCACCGCGCATGGCTCGAACCGGTCCGCAACCGCTACCTCGCCAGCGGCCTCACGCTCGACGACCTCGTCCAACGCTCCGGGTACTCCAAGACCCGCATCTCCGAACTCCTGCGCGGCAAGGGCTACTACCCGGGCTGGGAGATCACCTACAGCGTGATCCGGTCCCTGAACATACCCATCTGGCCCCTGCGCCGGCTGTGGACGGCCGCTGCCCGCGAGGCAGACAAGAAGCCCGGCTGGATCGAAACCCGCATACACGAGGTCCAGCCCTTGCAGCAGGAACAGCCGCCGCTGGCCCACCAGGGCTTCACCGAGGCGATGCGCCAGCCCTACACCGACTACACGCGCGCCTTCCTCCAGAGCGACCACCGCGCCCACTGGGTGGTGGCCGAGGTCTTCGACATCCTCTGGCTCGGCTGGGACGAAGCCGTCGCCAGCCCCGATGTCCGCCGCCACGCCTGGTGCCTGCTGCGCTCGCGCGTCATGCAGCGCGCCCACCGCCATCCCGAAGGCCACCCCGACCTTCGCCCCGCGGCGTTCTCCACCGTCGCCCAGAGCCAGATCGAAGACCTCTGGGACCGCTACGCCGAGATCACCGAGATGGCGGGCTTCTTCGACGCCATCGGCCGTCTGCCTGAAGACCAGCTCGACATCGCGGTCCTGCGCTACCTGTGCGGCATGTGCCGGCGCACCGTCCCCGCCGTTGTCGGACTGTGGCCGGCCGTCACCCACACCCTGGAGCACCACGCCCGAGGGGCTCTGGAAGCCACCTACCCCCTTCATGACAACCGGGAGTGATCACCCCGCAATGACCGCCATCGACCATCTCCTTGCCCGCGCCCTGCTCCTGAAGGAACCCAAGGTCCCCTCCGACACCGTCCCCTACGAAGACACCGCCTACCCCGCCTTCGCACCCGACGGCACCCCGCCATGGATCAGTTGCGGCCGCGAGTCGGCGGACGACACGGCCGCACGGCACCTCCAGACCCTCTGCGAGGTTGCCGTCACCCACGCCACCCCTGATCAGGTCGCCGACTTCATCACCGAGCAGGTGCCCACCCCGCGCAGCGCCTGGATCCTGGGCTGCGTCCTGCTTCTCGCCGACGCGCCGGACGGAGCACGCTTCTGGTGGCAGTACGCCGCCGGGGGCGGCAGCGATGCCGCCTCCTACTGCCTGTACCTCCACCACCGCGCACTCGGCGACAGCCACGCGGCGGCCTTCTGGCTCGAACAGAGCGGTATCGACCGCCAGGACTGCGACACCAGCGTCCCCACCGTCCTGCGGATCCTCCGGCATCTCATCCCCGCGGCCGGCCGAAGCCGCACGGAGGCGATGATCGCGGTCATGGACTACGTCTCGGGCGCGGTCGCCGCCGGGTACGCGCGCAACCCTGACTACGAAATCCCGCTGCCCGGACCGGACTTCGCCGAACAGATCGGGATCATCCTCGCTGTCACCTCAACCGTCTCCAAGCCGTCCCGGCACGAGCACGAGGTCGGGGCGGCTGCCCTGCCGAACCGGCCCCCGCTTCACCCCGGCGAGAACCCGGCCGAGGAGCGTGGCCGGGAGCCGGAGCGCGTCCTGGAGGTCGAGGCCGTGGACAACGAATCCGCAGCGATCCTCAAGGAGGCAATCGCCGCCTGCTGGGAAACCGCCACCGCCGACCTCACCGCCCCGAAGAGGGACCGGCCCGGGGTGCGATTGCGCTACTACCTGGACCGGCGACCCCTCATTGATGCCCTCCGAACCTCCGGCACCAGAGCCACCCAGCCATCCTGAACCGACGCGACATAGGTGGCAGCGCCCGGCGTCTTCTGGGATTTCCCGAAGTCTGTGCAGGCCAGACTGCTGGTTGCAGTGCACGTCTCGGGAGACACGGAGCACCCGGGAGTACCGGCACGAAGACCCCCATCGTTACGCTTTCGTGTGCCGGTTGTTGGCCGAGCGGAGCGCGGCTCGCAGCCGGCGTCCGACGGGAGTCTCTGGGATCCTGAGCCGCTCGGGATTCATGGAGGCGAGGCGGGCGATGGCTCGTTCCTCCTCTCCGGGCCCGTCGAGGCCGTGCCGGTTCGCGGTCTGCAGCTGGTAGAGGGCCTTGTAGAGCGACTGGGAGATTCCGGGCGCGTGACCGGCGACGAACGGGGCCATGGCCTCCTTCAACTCGGCCACCGGGTCCGGCAACTCGGCCACCGGGTCCGGGGCTGCGGCCGCACGCGCCGCGGTGCGGCGCCGGTACGCCTTCTGCCGGCAGGCCGGCCCGCAGTGCCCAGAATCCGCACGCCCACCCCTAACGGGCAGACCACACCCGCCGCATGGCCGACCCAATCCCACACCACCGTTACGGATCCGCGTGAGAGATGTCTGGCACGCCCGCGAACACGTCACCCCCGCCAGGAGCTTCTCCGCCCGCCGGATCACCACGAGACCGCAGGCGACGCACGGCGTCGGTGGCAGGAGCGCCTCGCGGCCGACGAGGTCAACCCACACGGCCGTCTGTGACCGGCGGGTGGTGCCCGGGCGGGACAAGTGCGACCCGCCAGGCTTCGCGGCGATGGGTGTAACCGAAGTTCTCCTGCACACCCACGACATCGCCCAGGGGCTGGGCGTGCTGTGGCTGCCCCCGGCGCCGCTCTGCGAGGCGCCGCTCCACCGGCTCTTCCCCGACGCCCCACCCGGGGACCCGGCTCGTGTCCTCCTCCGGTGCACCGGCCGGGGAGACCTGGACGACCGCCCCCGCCGCACATCATGGACCTGGCGCGCGGCAGTGGCCGAGTGATCAGACCTCTCGCAGGAGAAGACTGAGAAGCCCGCGCAACACGGTGAACGATCCCGGTCACAGCACTAGAACTGAATTGTCTTGGTCGCTCCGCAGCCGAAGGGGCCTTCCAGCCGGCAGGCGTGGGCGGAGTATCCCGTCTCGTAGGAGAGGAAGTAGTTGTCGTCCCGGACGATGCTTCCGTTACCGTCCCGGTTGGCGATGAAGTAGTCGTCGCCGTGGGTCCCGTACCAGATGGTCATCGATGCGCCGTGACCGTCAGCCCTGTCGTCCTTGATCCCGGCGTTGTTCAAGGTGACGCGGCCGGTGCCGTCCTGATCCAGATCACCCCATCCGTGCGAGACCAGGTGCCCGGAGGCGTCATACGCGTAGACGTCGAAGTGATGGTGGTAGCTATGGCTTGCCATGGCGGGCCCTGGGCTGCCGAGCAAGGACACCCCGGCGAACAGAGCCATAGCTCCAAGGCGTGCGAACCATCTGTGTGCAGCGTTCACAAGCGCTCCCCCGTCCTGGACACTTACGGTTGCTCGCAAACCTGGCATAACCCGGTGTCGCCCCGTGAGGACCATGCCAGCCAAACAGGAACCCAGACGCGCGATGGCCCGGCGGAGCAGGCTCAGCCGGGCCTTGGCGGTCTGGAACCGTGCGACCACCCGTCGGCTCAACCGCGCTCTGTCAGGCTCCCGTCCGCCCGGTCAGGCCCCTTTCCTGGTTGGTGGTGCCGTCGAGTGCGCGGTGTTTGATGTTGTGGGCGGCGCCGATGTCGGCGTGGGTGGCGTGACCGCACCGCGTGCACTCGAAGACGGAGCGGGTGCGCCGGCTCTTGCGGTCGACGTGCCCGCACCGGTGACAGGTCTGTGAGGTGTAGGCGGGGTTGACCGCGGTGACCTGGACGCCGTGCCGTTCGGCTTTGTACTCGATCTGCCGGCGGATCTCGCCAAAGCCGACATCGAGGATGGCCCGGTTCAGCCCGGCCTTGGCCGCCACGTTCCGCCCGGGCGCGTCCTGGGTGCCGCGCGCGGAGCGCGTCATGTTCTTCACCCGCAAGTCCTCCAACGCGACGTGCGCGAACTGAGTCACGAGCTGCTTCGTCAGCAGATGCTGAGACGAAGCGCGCCGCTGCGCCACCAGCCCGCTCAGGCGCGCGACCTGGTCCCGGGCTTCCCGCCATCCTGCGCTCTGGCGGTGCGCGGGCAGCCGGCGCACGTGGCGGCGGCCCATCCGCCGCTGCCACTTCGTCAGCTGGCGCACTGCGTTGTCCAGGTGCCGGGGGTTGTCGAACAGCTGCGTCTTACCGTTCGCGGTGATCACCGGCTCGGAGGTCGCCGCGATGACGGCCACACCGAGGTCGACCCCGACGGTCCCGGCGTCCTGCTGTCTGCGGGTGGGCCGGACCGGCGCCGGGGCGGCGATGCGGACGTTGAACGACGCCCACCACTGATGGCCATCCCGGGCGATCGTCACCATCTTCACTACACCCCCGGCGGCCACTACCCGCGCTAGCCGGCGCGCGGGCCGGTGCAGCCGCACGAGGAAGGCCTGCTGCCCGCCCGGATCCTTCTCCCCGCCGATCCGGATGTGCCGCAGATCCGTCGAGACAAGCCGCACGCTGCTCATCCGGAACGAATCCCGGCACCCGCCCTTCCGCTTGGGCCGCGGATAGCCCATCGCAGCCCCCGAACGCCTTCCCGAGCTCTTCCAGTTCGTGAAGGCCCGGTCGGCATCCCGGAACGCCTGCTGGCACACGATCGCGTTCACGCCCTTCCACCACGGATACCTGCGCGGACGCCCGGTCTCGCCCTCCCGCAACGGACCGCACAACGGCTTGTCCCGGACCGCGAGGAAGATCCGCTGCACATCCGAACCACGCGGCACGAAAACCTTGGGTGCCTTCCGGTTCGCCTCCTCACGGCTCATTCCCTCGGCAACCAGGCGGTCGCGCCCCCGATTCCACCGCTGCTGCGCGTCGTGTTTGAGGCCGAAGGCGAAGTTGAAGCAGGCGCGGGAGGCGTTGGCGTAGCGGTGAAGGATCAACAGCTGGGCGGGGGTGGGGTCGAGGGGTTCGCGGACGACGATGGTGGTGGTGTTCTGCTCGGTGGTGGTCATGGTGGGGATCGTGGCACCCGCCACTGACAACAACGCCTAGAAAAGGACGCTGTGTCGCTTACATGACTTTCTACGGTTTAGGTCTAGTTTTGTGTCTGGCCGGTTCCGTGTGGAAGTGGCCTCGTCCCCTGGATGGGGGAGTAGAACGTCTGCGGACTGCACCGGCCGATTACGGCGAGGGCAGGAAATCCTCCGGGTTGGAGGCGGAAACAGACAGGTCCTCGCCCGCACTGGGGGCAGGTCACCGTGGCCGAGAGATCGAGCCACCCGTCCCAACATGCGTGCCAACACGAGGTTTAGGGCGTATGTCGCAATCGGCGAAAGTGCGGAACTCGACCATGTTCTGAGTACAGCGGTGCAGGTCGCTGAGGGTGCAGCCCGCACGCGCAGGGACGGTCCCGCCAACCTCTCGATGCTCCGGGAAGTCTCGCGGTGCAGCCCGCACGCGCAGGGACGGTCCCCAGCAGCAGAAACGCGGCCACCACAGCTGGCCGGTGCAGCCCGCACGCGCAGGGACGGTCCCCGTGGCATGCCTCGTAGTGCCAGCCAGCACCTGTGCAGCCCGCACGCGCAGGGACGGTCCCGGAGGATGGTCGAGCCCTCGGCGACCTTGACGGTGCAGCCCGCACGCGCAGGGACGGTCCCTCCCCTGCGAGCTGGGTGACTCGGCTGATGTAGTGCAGCCCGCACGCGCAGGGACGGTCCCAACACGATGGCGGCGTAAGCCGGGCGGGGACGGTGCAGCCCGCAGGCGCAGGGACGGTCCCCTCGTGGTACCTGCGGCAGCGTTCTCGGCGTTGTGCAGCCCGCACGCGCAGGGACGGTCCCCAGGCGGAGCGCACCGTCGAGAGCCCCCTGGGGTGCAGCCCGCACGCGCAGGGACGGTCCCCGGCCGTCGCAGTACCGCGGCGGTGTGGTGGGGTGCAGCCCGCACGCGCAGGGACGGTCCCGATGCTCTCGCTGGCTGGCGGAGGCCGGACGTGCAGCCCGCATGCGCAGGGACGGTCCCCGCCGGACGGAGACCCATCGTGAGCCGCACCAGCGCAGCCCGCACCCGCAGGGGCGGTCCCCCGTAGGACCAGCAGGAGATCAGGGCTGCTGCGTGCAGCCTGCACGCGCAGGGCAGACGGCATTCGACTGACTCACCTCGATGTGGACGAACGTCGTGCAGCCCGCATGCGCGCACCGGCGACGGCGTCCGGCGGCAGGGCCACGGCCTGATGGTGGAGGTGCCGCTGAACGGGCGTGGCCACTGACCGTCGGAGGCGCGGTGGGCAGCCCGTAGCCGTCGATCTGTCGTGAGGTCACCCAGGCGCTCGAAGGCGGTCTCCGTGCCCGAGAGGCGCCTCCACGGCCGGGCTCAGCCAGCGCTGTGTGTCGCTCGTCTGGGCCGGGTGTCGCCGAATATTGCCGTCTGCTTCGTGGGGCTTGGTGTACTGGGCTGTCGGAGCAAGGCGAAGCAGGGGAGCGGGATGTTGGCCGGGTACAGCAGGGGTTACACCGTTGAGCCGGGGGTGTGTGCGTGACGGGCTGGAATGACTTCGAGTGGGTCGTGTGGCGCATCGAGGTCCAGGACCCTCAGCAGCTAGTGGGCGCCGATCCCGACCTGGACGAGCGCACCGAGGAGACGATGACGGAGCTCGCGGCCTCGCTGGGCTGCGTGTACGAGCACTGCGTGGACGGGGACTCCTACAGTGACGGAACGCCGTACTACGCCTGGTGGGTGCGCCTGCCCGCAGCCGAGCATGTCCGACTCGGTACGGACAGCTTCCCGCAGGCTCTTGGCCCGTTGCGCCAGTACTTGACCACCCAGCTTCCCGACGGTCTGAAGTGGGAGATGGCACCGGACCGCGAGTACACAGTCGACCACGCCGCCGGCACTGCCATGCGGATGGCCTACGAGGATCTGATCGCCCCGTTCGAGCGCACTTTGATGCCGCTGCGCCGGGACGGGGCCGATGCTCTCGATCCCCGGGCGAAGGTCTGGAAGTGGGAGGAGAACCTCCTGGTCGGCACGTTCGATCTGTGGCTGTGCAACGATCCGGACCGCCCGCACACCTGGCTCGTCGTTACCGTTGGACTGTGGACTGAGCCGCAGCTCTTCGACGAAGAGCCCGCCGCCCGCCTGGGCCACTTCGACTTCACCCCGCATCACCCCTTGCTGTTCCTGCCCCGCCCGCCTGGCCCGGTGACCTTCACCGCACGCGCGGAATCCGGCCCCTTCCCCAGCAAGAGCAGCTCCAGGATGAAGGTTCCCGACGCCATCGGGGCAGCTCACCAATGGACGGCCAACGACCCCGCCCTCCTGGCCGAGCGGGTCACTCACGACCTCAAGCTGCTGTGGCCGCACCTCACCGGCCCGGAAAGGAGCTGACGATGGCCTCGTACGCGAAGGACCCGCGCTGCACCGTCATGTCCGACGCCTTCGTACCCCTGCTGCGTCGCAACTGCCCTAAAGGCGCTGGCGGATACGGCGGCTCGTACCAGGTGAACCTGGATGACGAGGAGGCCGTCGGGTTGGGCGGGGTGGAACTGATCCGGGCCGCGATGCGTAAAGCGGCCTGGCAGCTCGGCTGGAAGGTCACCACGATCGGGATGATCGGCACCCGCCACGGCACGATGGTCGTCGTCCAGGACGTGCGCGAGGTGCCCGAGGAGCACAAGGCCGTCCTCAACGACGCCATGAACGATCGGATGCGCGCCGCGCTGCACAAGGTGTGGGGTGAGCAGGGCCCGGCCCCTGTCCAGCGCGGCTCGGTGGCCTTGATGACTCAGGAATTCCGCGCGGCCGTCGCCACGGGCAGCGCCTAACGCTGTACGGGGGCCTGCGCGGCTTGGGCGAAGTGCAGGACGACGGCTTTGGCTCCGGCCGCGACTTCGTCCGACAGGTCACCGCTGCGCGGGTCGGTGGGATGGTTCTGCACCCAGATCATGGAGAACTTGAAGGGCTGTTCCTGCTGGCTCAACGTGTCCTCCGTCGGTACTCGGTGACCACAACGATGCCGAGTCTCTCAGCGGCTGCCGGGGGCGGTCCGGGCTTCCGGCCACTTCGTTCCGCTGGGGCCTGTGGGTACGCAATGGGTCAGCGGCGCCCGATCGTGCCGCGGACGAGGACGTAGGGAGTCACGCAGAACGCGGCGGCGTTGCAGGCGACGATCAGGGTGAGGAACAGCCCGTAGGTGAAGCCGGAGCCGATCACTCCCGACGCCCGTGCAGCCGCGCCCCGGAAAGTCGGAAACACCGTCTCTCGGCGACGGCGCTCGATCCGCTCCGTCTAGCCGTGCCGGCGCCGAGCTGCGCTGCGTGGACACGGCGAAGGCCCTCCGGGTGCCGGAGAGCCTTCTATCCCTGATTCAGGGGGTGTGCACGTTCCGGTGGGGCCTGGCTCCTTCGCCTCGGCAGCCTTGAGTTGCGCTAACCGAGGCGGGCCCCCGGCGGGCCCGCAAAGAACATAGCGGCACCGGCGATGGACGCACAGCCGTCGGAGTATCACGTCACTCGAACGAGGGGGCCGTACCTGCGGCTCCGGCCACCCGCCGGCGAGAATGTTCTCCGCCACCTGGCAGCGGACCGTCGCCGTGCTCGCCCTGGCTGTCGCCACTCGATCCGGCATCGCCGACCTCCACCCGCTGCGCCTGGACGACGACCTCTCTCCCGAGTCCCGGTGACGGGCGGTGACCCCATGCATCCCGCCGCGGGCACGGAGCCACGGGCGGACAGAGACCAGGGGTTCTCTGCTCACCTGACCGAGACTTACGCGCTCGACGGCCCCAACGTGATCACGGACGTGGCGACCACAGCGGCCACCACGCACGACAGCCAGGTCCTGCCCGGCATCCACACACGTCTGCGGAGCCGTGGCCTGCTGCCCGCCGAGCACCTGGTCGACAGCGGCTACGCCTCCCTTGTCCACCTGGAACAAGCCGCCCGGGACCACCGGGTCACCGTCACCGGACCGCTGCCGGCCAACCCCACTCGGGGGCATCGCCAAGGCAAGGGTTTCGCCCGGGACGATTTCCACATCGACTACGACCAGCAGCAGGTCACTTGCCCCAGGGACAGGTCAGCGCGGGCTGGCATGGCCCCTACCCGACCTCCTCGCCCACCGCGGCCCCGCTGATCGTGGCCAGGTTCACCAAGAGCCAGTGCCGCCCCTGCCCGGCCCGCACGCAGTGCACCACCACCGCCGACAGCGCCCGCACCGTGGGCTTTCCTCCGCGAGAGCTCCGCGACCTGCAACTCCGCGTCCGCTCCGAGCAACAGACGCTCGAATGGAAGACCCGTTACGCGGTCCGCTCCGGAGTGGAGGGGACCATCAACGAGTTCGCCCACGGATACGGCATGCGGCGCTGCTGCTACCGAGGACAGGGAAAGGCCCACATCCAGCACGTCCTGACGGCCATCGCCGTCAACATCGAGCGCCTCAGCCAACTGCCACCAACCGAGGAATCACCTGCTCCTCGCCGACCGACTCCTTCCAGAACTACCTCGACCAGCGCGAGATGCCCCGGCCGAAGTCATGGCGAACCCTGGGCACCTGACCTCGACGGTCCAAGATCCCCGGCAGAGTCAAGCTCACGCGGCTGCGTCGATGCCATGCGGCAACCGGGTGCTGACCGGTCTCTGAAGGAGTGACAGGCCCGGGGCGAGGCCCGGCAGCGAGCGCCAGATGGTAGGAAAGATTCATGACAAAGGCAATTAAGTGGACCTGTATGGCCGTCGGAGCTCTGCTCCTGCCTGTGTGCGTGGCGTTCCCCGCTACGGCCTCGCCTTCCGGCGCCCCGCAACTGCGGCACAGCGCGCCGGCGGACGAGGGGGACCACTCTCAGCGTCTCCGTATCCCGACGAGCGCGCCGGATGTCGAGGCCGACCTGATCCTCAAGCTGAGCAAGGACAACGAAATGGGGTCCATCTCCTACTACGGCAAGATCGCGGAGTGACGTAAGTAGGACAGAGTGAAGCCCGCTTCGGTGAAGGCGGGGTGCTGAGGGACAACGGGATTTCCCCGTACTGCTGGTCCTCAGCACCTTGCATCAATGGCACGAGCCCTCCCCACCATCGCGTTGCGGAACGCCGCGCTCGTGAGCCGCCGGAAGCGGCAGGGGCTATTCACGCGGGTGCCACGCCGGAGAGGCGAGGGGGCGTAAATGCGACCCAGCGGATTGGACGACTCAACGTGTAGGCGAATGGGGTTCTTCCTGGGTGTCAGGCGGGGGAGAAGTGGTTTGAGCGCAGGGTGCGTTCGGCGGGGTTGGTGAGGTCGGGGCGGGTGTAGCGCTCGGCTTGGAGGTGGTAGTCGTAGTCGGCGCGGACCATGTGGCGGTAGTCGCGTACGCACTCGTGGAGAGCGGTGCGGTCGGGGCCGGTCATGCGGGCGGTGTCTGTCTGGATGAGGAGTTCTTCCTCGGCGCGCTGGATCCGCTCGGTCAGGCGGCGCTGGCGGGCGCCGGCTTTTTCGACGGCCTGCTGGAGGGTGCCGCCGTGTTCGCGGTGCAGGAGCAGGACGCTGTTGTGCTCGTAGCCCAGGACGGCTTCCTTCTCCAGGGAGCAGATGTCGTTGATGAGTCCCGAGTGGTCGGTGACTCCGTGGCGCAGGGCGAGGTAGGCGGGCAGGGTGCGTGCGCTGTCCGGCAGGCTGATCCCCGCGTCGATCCCGTGCAGGCTGAGGAACGGCTGCATCGCCACCGATTCCCGGCGGTGCAGGACGAAGTCATCCAGATGCGGGACTTGGCCGGCCGCGCGCTGAACAGCCTCGGCGTGGTATGTCCACAGCCACACCGCGGTATCGCGGCGAAACTGCCGCAACCATCCTACCGGCTGCCCTGCTGCGGTACGCAGCCACAGGTCGAGCAGAGCGCGCTCGTGTGCTCCCGGGCCGCAACCTCTCCAACAGGTTCTGAGGCCATGCCCGAAGTCGCCCGTACGGCCCAACCAGGAACGGACCAGGAGCCCGGGTGTCAATGTCGAAGCTTCTATCGGCTTTGAAGTGGCGAAAAACAGCCGTGGAGGGGGACGAAGGAATTCCCCTACATCATGTCCTCGATCTCCGTGGCGACCCGGGGAGCTTCCTCTCCAAGTACTACCGTCACCTTCTCGCCATTCTTGACAACGCTCCGGGCACCAGCAGCCTTGAGAGCGACTTCGTCCACCAGGCTGGGGTCAACAACCTCCACGTCAATCTGCAGGAGTTCGCCCCGGACCTCGTCGATATTTTCGATTCCGCCGAGCCCGGCGACGATCTTGGCAGTCTGAATGCGGGCGGCCGCCACCTGCTTCCCCACCTCACTGATGGGCGCCGCTACGTGACGGGCACCGACATTCATGCCCAGCGTTCCCTGCGCTGCCCAGGCCGCTCCGCTGACCAGACTCAGAGTCAACGTCCCGGTGACAGCCAGGCTGCCCAGCACAACAGTGACACGTCGCATGCCATACCTCCCTCATCCCGTGGGGCCTCAAGCTCCACTGAGTAACAAACGCTACGCACGTGATCACCCTGTGTGCCGAGGGCTCGCCGGGAGCGATTGGGGCACGGCGAGATGGGCTCGCCAGCCTGAGCCACCGGCGCAAGCTCCCGCGGAGTTCGCCCGGTCACTCGGCACTGCCAGGCCATCTGCACGCGCAATCCGTAGAGCGGCACGGGCAGCCGGTGGGCATGAAGGCCATCGGATCATCAACTGAGGTACGTCTTTTGGGTGACTCGCAGCATGGTGAACCGTTTTTCCTGGTCAGTCTCCTGGCGTGCTGAAGAATCCTGAATGCCGCCCTGTCGCCATCGCTTCCCGGGCTGCTCTTACCCGGTGGCGGCAGCCGCGCCGGCCGCCACCGCCGTCTCTGCCGTGGCTGCGGGGGCGATGGTGGCTTCCACTTCGTCACTCGCCCACAGCCCCGCGGTGCTGGAGTGACAGGCTTGTGCAGCACAGTGCGGCGCCTCACCAGCGGTGGCGTCAGCCGTGACCGGCGGAAGGCACCCTGCAACCCCTGGTGCGGTTACGCGGGTACGGATCGGCGACGTGGTAGTCGAACAGGACGGCCCGTTCGCGCTCATCGCCGGGCCCTGTGTGATCGAAAATGCTGATATGGCATTGCGTCACGCCGAGCGGATCGCTGACATCGCTCGGAGAGCTGGGGTCCCCTACGTGTTCAAGGCGTCCTACGACAAGGCGAACCGAAGCTCCGTACGCTCCTTTCGGGGCCCCGGCCTTCAGGAAGGCCTAGAGACTCTGAGGCGCGTTCGGGCCGAGGTGGAGGTCCCGGTGCTCACTGATGTACACGAACGCCAGGACGTTGACGCGGTGGCAGAAGTCGCGGACGTGCTGCAAGTTCCAGCGTTCCTCTGCCGGCAGACCGACCTCCTGCTCGCGGTGTGCGCGGCAGGACGTCCGGTGAACATCAAGAAGGGCCAGTTCCTTTCCCCCGCACAGGCTGTGCCAATGGTGGAAAAAGCGCGCTCGGCCGGCAACGACGCGGTCATGGTCACGGAGCGGGGCTTCGCCTTCGGCTATCAGGACCTGGTGGTGGACTACCGGTCGCTGGTGATGCTGCGGGAGACGGGTGCGCCAGTGCTGTTCGACGCGACGCACAGTGTGCAGCAGCCCGGCGCGGCAGGAGACACAACGGGCGGCCAGCCGCAGTTCATTGCCCATCTGGCACGGGCCGCCGTCGCAGTCGGTGTCGCCGGGGTGTTCATGGAAGTTCACGAGGACCCCCCGCGGGCCTTGAGCGACGGCAGCAACAGCCTCCACCTGGACCGCCTTCCGGCACTGCTCGCCGAGCTCAAAGCAATGGACGAACTGGTGAAGGGAAACTGATGACACCGCCCCCCGAAGGCATCGGTGGCCGGGCAGATATCACGGCGCAGATGCGCATGTGGATGCTGCAGGAGGCGCACGAAGTGCGCTCAGCGGCGGAGCGTCTCGAGCGCGCCGGGCCCGCAGGAGCATTCGGCCTGCTCGCCGGGTGCCCACGACTCGTGGCAGTCACGGGTGTCGGGACCTCGGGACTGGTAGCGGCCAAACTCGCGGCAACCTTCACCTCCTCCGGCACTGCGGCCCTCTTCCTGCACGCCAGCGACGCTCTGCACGGCGGACTCGGAATCGTCGGCGAGGCAGACGTGGCGATCGCGGTCAGCAAGAGCGGCCGGACAGCAGAAACTCTGCTGGTGGTCGACGCCCTGCGCGGCGCCGGCGTTTCGGTGATCGCGCTCACCGGGACTCCGGACAGCCCGCTCGCGAGGACCGCTGACGCGGTTCTCGACGCGTCCGTCGCCGCCGAGGCATGCCCCTTGGGTATCTCGGCGACCGCCAGCAGCACCGTCGCGCTTGCTATGGGGCATGCCCTGGCAATGACCCTGGCTACCCATCGTGGCTGGTCCCTGCGCGACCTCGCCCGCGTGCACCCGGCCGGAGCCCTGGGCAGTCTGACACGGGAGGAACTGTGAAGACCGTCGCTGGGGCATGGGGGGTCATCCCAGCCCGGTACGGGTCGACAAGACTTCCGGGCAAGGTGCTGTGCGACATCGCGGGCAGCCCGATGATCGAGCACGTCTGGCGCCGCGTGATACGCGCACGCACCCTGGAACACGTACTCATCGCTACCGATGACGAGCGGATCGCCACGGTCTGCACCGGATTCGGCGCCACGGTGTCCATGACCTCACCTGCCCATATCAGCGGAACCGACCGGGTTGCCGAAGCCACAGCCGACAGCACGGCCCAAATCGTGGTGAACATCCAGGGCGATGAACCACTGGTCGACCCCGACTGGATCGACCAGCTCACCCTCACCCTCTCCGAGAACCCCGATATGCCCATGGCCACCCTCGCCAGCCCGATCAGCACCCCCCAACAGGTAACCGACCCGGGCGTGGTGAAAGTCGTCTTCGACTCCGCGGGGCACGCCCTGTACTTCTCACGCGCCCCGATCCCCTATGACCGCCACAAGACACACGTCACCCGCTACCAGCACATCGGTCTCTACGCCTACCGTGCCAGCTTCCTCACCCAGTACACCCACATGCCGCCCGCCCCTTCGGAACAGGCGGAAGGCCTCGAACAGCTCCGCGCCCTCCACCATGGCCATCGCATCAGCGTGATTACCGTCCAGGGAGAGAGCACTGGCATCGACACGGCTGCCGACCTGGAGCAGATCCGTACACGCCTCACACAACAGGACGGCTGACCCCACCGGAGGAGTTGCAGGACCCTTACCGGTGAGTACTGCGTCGGTCTTCCGCTGTGGGTGCGCACCGGGCGTCATTAAGCGGTGTGAGGAGGCTCGCCTGGGTTAGCGCAAGTTCGCTTCGGGGTGGGCGGATTGTTGGGGGACAGGATGCCGGGGCCGGGTTCGGGATCCCGGGCACGTCGAGGTGGAGGTCCGAGTGTCGGAGGTACGTGAATCCAGACCGGGGGAGCTGTTCCTCATCTCCGCTGCCCCCTGCTGTATCGCCTCCGTGGCAGGACACCCCCACCCCTTCCACCCCGGTCGTCGCCCCGCTGGCGCCTCGCAGGGCCGACAGGAACATGGACGTGACCAATGCCATGTTGTCGGACGGGCCATCAGGGGGTGCGGCTCCGTCGGCATTCGAGCAGCCGCCGTTGTCGACCACGGCGTGCCGGTGCGGGCAAGGGCCGCGACGGTTGCAAAGGCGGTAGTAGCAAGGCCTGCCCGAGTGGGCATGGCCGTCTCCCGTTCCTTGATGGGGCAGCAGGAGAAACCCCGGCTCAGGAGTCAGCGGTTCCTGAAACACCGGAGCCCGCAGCTACGAGACCTCCGTTCCACCCACCCCTGGCTCTGCATGGTTGCGACCAGTATTGACGAGCACCCTGAGTTCCGGTCGGTCGGGTCCGGGCGGCAGAGGCACGTGGCATCACTGTCGCCCGTTTGGCTGCGCAACGCGCCAGTGCCCGGTGCCGTTGAGATCGCGTGATCACCCTAAGGATGGGCCGGTGCCGGCGTGCAGCCCGGCCCGTGGCCGCCCTGCGTCCGGCGCGATGCTGCCCGCGACCGGGCGGCCCACGGCGGCCTTGGTTGGCCGCCGTGGGACCCGAGGGGGTTCTGGTATTCGGGCGTGTCCTGGTGGAGACCGACGTCCCGGTCGAGCCACAGATTGGTCAGGCTGTGGCCAACTCGCGAATGCGCGGGATGCGGACCTGACCGACCGACCCCATTGAGCTGCATCAGCTGGCGACGAGGAGCCCTTTCGTGCGAAAAACTTCTACCTGGCTTGCCGATGGTCGTGAACTGTTCTATTACGACACCGATGACGACGTCGTCCGCTCTGCGGTGGATCGGCGATCTCTCAGCCCGATGACCGCGGTTTCAGAGATTAGGTACGACAGGCTGCTCGGTGATGCGGTCGCGGTGGCTCCGCATCGCCAGGGTCGCACCTACCACCCGCCGTCCGATGAGTGCCCGTTCTGTTCCTCCCGTGGCGGGCAGCAGAGTGAGATTCCTGACGCCGATTACGCCGTGACCGTCTTCGAGAATCGGTTTCCCTCACTGGTCGGCGATTCAGGACGCTGCGAGATCGTCTGTTTTACCTCTGACCACCACGCGCGCTTCGCCGACCTCACTGTGGAGCAGGCCGCCCTCGTCGTCGAGGCATGGACTGATCGGACGGCCGAACTATCCAAGCTCCCCATGATTCGACAGGTGTTCTGCTACGAAAACCGGGGAGCGGAGATCGGCGTGACCCTCGATCACCCGCACGGGCAGATCTACGGGTACCCCTTTGTTGCCCCAAGTACTGCCCTGATGCTCCGCTCTGCCGCAGAATATCGCATGACGACGGGCCGCAACCTCTTCGATGAGGTCGTAGCCAGCGAGCAAGAAGAAGGGACCCGAGTAGTGCTGGAAGGAGACTATTGGGTTTCCTTCGTGCCCTATGCCGCGCGCTGGCCCTACGAAGTGCACCTCTATCCTAAGCAACGGGTGCGAGACCTACGCGGCCTTGGTGGTGACGCGCGCGCAGAGTTCTCCAGCATGTACCTGGAACTTCTGCGCAGGTTCGACCGGATCTTCGACTCCTGCGAATCACCCACACCCTATATCTCTGCCCTGCACCAGGCTCCGTTTACCGAGCCTGGCAAGGCAGAAGGCGCGGAGGGGGATTTCGCGCTCCACCTTGAACTCTTCACTATTCGCCGGGAGGCGGACAAGCTGAAATTCTTTGCCGGATCTGAAGCCGGTGTCGGAGTATTCGTCAATGATGTACTGCCGGAAGCGGCCGCGGAACGGATTCGAGAAGTTGCAAGTTGTTGATTCGTTGAGTGATGCGGCTGCGGTACCCGACTGCTCTGCATGTGGCTGCTCGGGCTAGGGACTGTGGGACAGCACCACCACAGCGGACTCGTTCGCGTTTCCGATCAAGCCGTGTAGCAAGGGGCTGCTACCGGGCGTGGCTGCCCTCTCATCGCGCCGCGCGGTGAATTTTCGTGAGTTGATGGCGAGGGAGTCTTGGGTTGTTCGGGAAGCGTGGAGCGGGCCCCCGGGGGCCCGCACGCTCGGCGGGAGCTGGCAGGCTGCCGCCCCGCGCAACGGGTGGTGCCCCTGTCCTCGGCCATATCGCGGCGCTGCGCCGGGACCCGTTGGGGTTTTTGCGGTCGCTTCCTGCCCAGGGTGATGTGGTGGAGGTGGGGCTGGGCCCAGTGAAGGCGTTCGTGGTCTGTGACCCTGGACTGGTGCGGGAGCTGTTGCTGAACGACCGGACGTTCGACAAGGGAGGCCGGTTCTTCGACAAGGGCCGGCAGGTCGTCGGTGACGGTCTCGCCACCTGCGTCCACGACCGGCACCGGCGTCAGCGCCGACTCTTGCAGCCCGTTTTCCACCCGGGGCGACTGCCGGGCTACGCCCAGGTCATGACGGAGCAGGCCCGGCTGCTGGCCGGCTCCTGGAGTGATGGCCTGGTCATCGATGTGGATGCGCAGATGAGGAAGCTGGCCACCGGGACGGTGGTCAGGACGCTCTTCACACCTGCGGCGGGACTGGCGGCGGAGACGCTGACCGCGGTGACGCATGATCTCCTGGAGGGCCTCGACCGGCGCCTGCGAAACCCGGTCAGGGCTCTGGAAAGACTTCCCACGCCAGCCACCCGGCGTTTCGAGCGGGCGAAGGAGCTGATGCGCGCGGCTGTCGAGCAGACCGTCGCCGCCTACCGAAACGCTGGTGGTGATCAGGGCGATGCTCTCTCGATCCTCCTGCAGGAAAGCGGCGGTGACGCGCTCGATGACGCCGAGATCCACGACCAGGTCCTCACGCTGCTGATCGGTGCCACCGAGACGACCACCGACACCTTGTCCTGGGCGCTCTACCTCCTCGCCCGGCATCCCATCCTCCAGCAGCGCCTGCACGAAACCTGTATCGCCGTGACCGGGGGACACCGCCCGCCTCGGTTCGAGGATCTCCCCGCACTCGGTTTCGTCGACCACTTCCTGACCGAGACGCAGCGCCTCTACCCGCCGGTCTGGGTCGTGACCCGCAAGGCCCGAACCGCGGCCACGCTGGGCCCCTACGCGGTACCGGAGGGGGCAACCCTCGTCTACAGCCCCTACCTGGTCCACACCAGAGCGGACCTCTACCCCCGTCCGGAAGTGTTCGACCCCCACCGGTGGGCCGACCGGACGGTGCTGCCGTCCGTGGACAGCGCCTACCTCGCCTTCGGCGCCGGGCCCCGTAAATGCATCGGGGACCGCTTCGCCATGGCGGAAATGACCCTGGCCCTGGCCCAGATCGCACAGCAGTGGAGGCTGGATCCGCTCGACCCCACGCCTGTGCAACCGCGCGCACGCGTCTCCCTGGCCCCCCACGGCCTGCACCTACGCGTACGCACCCGCACATCCCCCCACCACCCCTGCTCACCGGAGCCACCCGAGGGCCGATGAGCGTGACTCCGTACCCGGCGCGTAACGCGATCTGTGCGGGCGCGTTGATCACACGCCCCTTCCCGATCAGTTGCAGCATCAGGAGCTCTCTGTGCCATCGCCCTTCCTCCGCGCCCTGACCGTCGGTCTCCTGGCCGCGGCGGTGACCGCACCCCAGGCCACAGCCGCCCCGACCCAAGGCCTGCTGCCCTCCCTGCCGATCGCCGGCGGCTCCACCTTCGACTTCTGCCTCACCGACGCCTCCGCGTCAGCGCTGTCCCGGGCCGGGATCACCATGGACGCCATCGCTCCTTCCACTGTGGTCAGCGACCAGGGTCACCGATGTGTCCGCACGGTCCTGGCGGGCGGGAAAATCAACTCTGACCTCTCCGGGCTCACCGCGACCGCCAAGGACGGCGGGTTCGCCTTCCACCACGGCAACCGGCGGGCCGAGTTCACCGCCATCGCCGCGAAAATCACACCTGACCGGACCGGGACCATCACCGTCACCCACCACAAGCAGCGGATCGACATCCTCACCACCAAACTCACCGGACTCAAGCTCTCACTGACGAAAATCACCGCGAAGAACGTCCCGATGAACCTCACCCCGGCCGGCTCGAACGCACTCGCCAAAGAATTCACCACCAGCCCCCTGCCCGCCGGCCACCAACTCTTCGCTGGAAACTCCACCGCCCAGGTCCTGCACCTGACCCCCTCCACAGACCAGTAACAGCACCCCCGCACCCCGGGCCGCCGGCCCAGGCCCCGCACAAGAACGGCGCCCTCTGCTTCGCCGGACTGCTGTCGCACGGGTGCCGGCGGCCCCGCAGGCCACCCCGGGACAGCTACCCGGTTCAGCGGAACGAAGAGAACGATGACCAGCCCTGCCCGACCGGTGTTCGACAGCGAAACCCGGATCACCATCCCCGAAACAGCCCTGACCCTCCCGGCCCTGCGCCATCCCGACCACGCCGAGATCGAACGGGCCAACCAGCACTACATCCGCAACCACCTGTGGGACCTGTACCGCAGCGAAGAAGAAGCCCGGAACAACCTCCACGACCGGCACGCCCAGTGGGCATGCCTCGCCAACCCCAATGGCGACACCGAAAGGGTGCGTTACCACGCCTACTGGGTGAGCGCGTTCTTCCTCATCGACGATGTCCTCTCAGACCCCCGCTGGCACGGCAGCTCGACCCGCGAAACCGACACCATCGTCGGTGAATTGGTGGCCGTCCTGGAAGGCGATCTCACCACTGCTGGCGGCGAGGGCGGCCCGTACAAAAAGGTCGCGGTCAGGGTCCTCGGGCCCATCCTGGAGGGTATGGGATCCGGGCTCCGGACCAGGTTCCTGGCCGACATGCGCCGCTACATCCAGGAATACCGTGCGGAAGTCGCCCTGCGGGCAACCGGGAGAGTCCCCGACTTCGACACCTACATGGCCATGCACACGGCCTCCGGGTGTGACGCCGTCACCACCCTCGTCGAATACGGGCTGCAGGTAGACCTCACGGAAGCCTTCCGCGCACACCCCGCGCTCTACGAGCTGAAAAGGATCGTTCACGACAACTTCATCCTCGTCAACGACCTGTTCTCCTTCCACCGCGAACACAGCCAAGGCGACTACACCAACGCCCTCTCCGTCCTGGTTCTCGCCGAAGGAATGCAGCTGCAGGACGCCATCGACAAGGTCTGCCACCTCATCGGAGAAACAGAGAAGCACTTCATCCAGAAGAGCGGCGAGATGCTGGCCAGCACCCTCGGGGCTGACCCGAACGTTCGCGCATACGTCGAGGAAATGGCATACGCCTTCTCGGCCAGCTCGCAGTGGTCCTACGAGACCCCGCGTTACCACAACGGAGGGAGGGGCGTGACACGCTTTCCCTGCGGTAGCGCCACCCTAACCCGTGACCGAATGACCTATGCATCAGCCAAGTGATCTGCACGATCAACAAGACCCACCGTGGCCCGGGCCAGACCACTCCTGGGAACGGCCGGCAGGCCAGCCCCGGCCAAGGGGGAGATGGGGCAAGAGCGAGCCTGGAACCGCGCCGCCCGGAGTCTACGGGCCTTGACCCCTGATGTTGGACACACGAGACACTGGATCCTGCGGATCTGAGAGTGCGGAACGTGAGCTCTTGTCCGTTTCGTGGTTGAGGTTGGGGAAGGACCGCTGGTCGGGGGTGGGGGATGGTTCTCAGGCGTCGGGGCGGACGAACAGGCCGGGCTCGGGTTCGGTGGGGATGCCGCGAGCGTGAGGCGCGACTCGACGCCTTCCGATGGCTCCACCGCTACAACACTCGGCGCCGACACTCCCGCCTCGGACAGCGATCACCAATCGACTTCGAGAACGGCTTCCACCGCGCACCAACTACGCTGGTACCAGCCGCATAACCCGTGTTCAGGATTCGGGGTCAAGGCCCCTCGACACCGCACCCGAGATCCAGGCCGGCCATCCACGGCAAACGATCATCGGGGACAAGAACTACTACGGCCGCGAGTTCGAGCACGATCTCACCGAACGTCACCTGACGCTGCTGCGTCCGGCCCGCAAGGGCGAACCCGAGCGGGCCGGAGCGCACCTGTTCAAACCGCTCCGGCAGGTCATCGAATCGATCAACCAAACCCTCAAGGGCCAGCTCGACCTGGAACCACACGGCGGCAAGACCCCGGCCGGGGGGACCGCCCGGGTCCTCGTGCGCATCCTCGCGTTAACCGCCGCGGTCTGGCACAACGACAAAACCGAGCAACCCGTCAAACGGTCACTGACCGCCTACGATCACTGACCGCGACAACACCCCTCGGACTCATCCATCTAGGGGGCGAACAGAATGCTGGCGACCTTGTTGTCGTTGAAGTTGTTCTTGTCGGAGAGCCCCGGACCCCCGGTGGTCTGGTGGGCGCCCTCGATCTGCGACTGCTGCTTGATGATCATTCCGTGGCCGGTATCCGCGCTGGCGCCACTGGCGCTGGCGACGATGGCGGCTGCGGCGAGGGGGAGCGATGCGAGAGCTGCCGTCAGACGGATGGTGCGGGTGCTTGCCATGGGCTGGTCCTCCAGTGATCGAAAGCGTGGTGGTCCGGTGGTTGGCCGGACCGACTCTCAACGTCTGTGGCGGGGGCGAGTCACGCTGGTTGGACTGTTAGGCGTAAGCTCCCGCCCTCGCGTCCGTGTGGGTGTGTAGGGCCTGTTCAGGAGTCTTCAGGACGTTCACCAGGACGCCCGTCGGGGGCGCTTCGCAGGGGGCCTCACGCCCGTACGGTGATCGGAGAACGGTGCAGGTCAGACCATGTGGTCAAGGGGATCTGACCACGCCGACTACTTCGCGGAGAGACCCCTTCCAGATTTGGTGAAGCTTCGGCTACCGCCCACCCCCTTCTACTAGGGTCCGTGTGGAGTTGTGATCAAAGCTGTGATCCGAGGTGTCGGATCCAGAGGAGGCCGGCGCATAATTCCAGTCCGGCCTGGTAGCTTTCAGGCTTTTTGTCGTAGCGGACGGCGAGGCCGCGCCAGTCCTTGATCTTGTTGATGGTGCGTTCGACGCTGTTGCGGAGCTTGTAGAGCTGCTTGTCGAAGGTGACGGGCCGTCCGCCGCGTGAGCCGTGGTTCTTGCGGTGGGCGGCCTGGTCCCTCTTCTCGGGGATGACTGCTTTGATCCCACCTCTGCGCAGGTGGGAACGGTTCTGGCGGGACGAGTACGCCTTGTCGCCGGCGACCGCGCCGGGCCGGGTGCGGGGCCGGCCGACCGGGCCGGGGACGCGGATCTTGTCCAGGACGGGGATGAACTGCGGACTGTCTCCGGCCTGCCCCGCGGTGATCTTGAGCGAGAGGGGTAGGCATTGCGGTACGCAGGACAGATGCGTCTTGGTGGTCAGTCCGCCGCGGGAACGCCCCAGTTCAGCGGCGGCGAGCCGGGCCCTGCGGCGACGCCTCACGCGCCGTCGTTCTGCTCGCTCCGGGTCGATTTGCCCGTCTTGTTCCCCGCTGGTGCCCCCTTTTCCGCCGTGGCCTTCACCACCGCGTCCAGGGTCTCGGGCTCCATGACCATCCCTGCGGCATCATGATGGGCCCGGGCTGTGGTCGAGTCCACACTGACCAGCGACAAGTCCACCAGGCCCCGCTTCGCCGCCTCGGCGATCGCACCCTGGAACACCGCGGCGAACACCCCGGCATCCCGCCACTGCCGAAACCGGCCGTAAACGGTGGACCAGTGCCCGAATCGCTCGGGCAGCTCCCGCCATTTCGCCCCGTTCCTGAACCGCCACACGACGCCCTCGAAGTGCGACCGCAGATTCTCCGGATACGGCCCGTACTCACCGACCGGCAGGAACGGAGAGATGAACTCCCACTCAGCATCAGAAAGTTGAGGTCGAGACACCCCACCGTTCTACCTCAAGGACTCCGCCCACCAGGCCGGGACCCCACGAGATCACAACTCCACACAGGCCCTAGTGTGCTCAGTTCGAAGCTGGCGCGGTGCGGTGCGGTGCGGCGAGGAGGCGCTTAGCTCTGATCCCGACGGCGGCCCGGGCCTGGAAGACCGTGAACCGCGCCGCGACGGCCTCGTGCTGGTGGTGGCTGATGCGGGCCAGCTCCTGGCCGTACGCGTCGGTGTCCGGCTGCTCGGTGCTCACGTGGTGCCTCCCTTGTCTGCTCGGGTGCGGTTGGCGGCCCTGTTCGGATCGCGTACGGGTGCCGGCGCCCGCTTGTCGGCGTCCGGGGCGCGCATGATGCACCGGCTGGTGCGTGGCGCGGTGACGGCGTGGACCAGGACGACGACGGCCTGGCGAATGAAGCCGGTCCGGCGCCACGGCCCGGTGCAGCGGGCCTGATTGGCCGTCCAGTCGCCCGCGCGCTGTCAGGGGCGCAGGCGACCGAGCCGGTAGCCGGCCGTGAGCGCGGCGGCTGCGATGACGGCCGTCATCAGGACCACCGCATCCCGACCTCGGACAGCTGCTCCATCCGCTCCGGGGCCAGAGCGGCGGCCCTGCTCCGCTGGTTGTTGACCCATGCCCCCAGGCGGAACTGGAGCTCCCGGCCGTCCTCGGAGAGCACGGTCTCCACGTGCTTGCGCGGGACCTTTAGGTGGCCCTCGCGCTCGAAGAACTGCCGGGCGGCGGCGAGGTTGGCGGTCCACTTGTCGGCCTGCGTACGGGGCCGCTTCGGCTTCTCCTCCTCGGTGGCGGGTGTGATCCCGAGGACTTGCTCGCACATCCACTGCTGCACACCGGTGAGCTGGTCCCACCCGTACCGCACCGACGTCACCCACCGCCCGAGGTCTTCGCCCTGGCGCAGGACCTTGCCCGCCTCGGTGGGCAGCGTCTCGCCCGTGTCCAGGTGCAGCCGGACCAGGTGGAAGCAGCGCTGCCACGTGACCGGCCAGCTCGGGCACCAGGACGCGTCGATGTCCTCCAGTTGCTCGCGCCGCTCGTCCGACAGCGCCCCCGCCGACGACTGAACCGGCAGCCCCTCGGCACGCCGCTGCTCGATCTCGGCAGCTTTGCGGGTGGCGGCCCGCGCGTTCTTCAGCCAGATGCCCACCTTGGCGCCTTGGTAGGTGGCGTCCAGCGGGGCCAGGAGGTGGCCCGCCTTGGCCGCCCACCCACGCGCCGCCGCGAGACCTTCCTCCCAGGCGACGTCGTGGTGGGACCAGATCATGCCGAGCTTCTCCAGCTGGGTGACGCGGTCTTCGTCCATGTCGCCGCGGGCGTAGAACCGGCGGGCATCTGCGGTCCACTGTCCGAGCGGGAAGCCTGCGAGCGAGGCCGGCCACCCCTCGCTTTCCGCCTCCTGGTCGTCGACGGCGGGCACGCGGAACGTGAACGGCACCTTCAAGTCGCCGTGCTCGCGGGCGTAGATGACCGCGGCTTCCACGCCGCGCCGCCAGTGCTCGTGCTCGGGGTTGAGGTGACGCTGGGAGGGGGTTTGTTGGTGTACGGCGGGGCTGCTGGCCTGGGGTGTTGTTGGTTCGCTGAGAGGTGGATTTGGCGGCTCGGGCAGGTGGGTCGGGGTATCTGAGCTGGGGTTGTGTGTTCCGCGCTGAGTGGGGCTGAGTGTGTTGTAGGTAGTTCTGGGCGTGTAAAGGCCAGATTGGTGTTTGTGCTGGTCAGGGCCTTTTGATTGTCTGAGGGTGGGGTTAGCGGTTCCGCGTCAACTCCTGCTCCAGCACACCAACCGCATCCAGGACGCTGCTCAGGTCTGCGGACCGGGGCTGCAGGTCGGGTTCCCGACCCTGGACCGACTCGAAGGCGTTGACGATCCAGTTGCCCGTCTCCAACGACCACACGAGCCGGGGCGCGACTACCGTCGGCAAGTGCTTCCCGGCAGTCGCCTCAGCCTGGTAGTGCGACGCCATGCGCGCCGCGATGTCGGCTGCCTTGAGGGACACTTCGCTGCCGTTGGCGCACTTCACCCGCACGGCAAGCCCATGCGTGAAGCCATCCTCTGGATGGACGATCTCCACCACCGGTGATCCGAGCTGTGCCCGCACCGCAGCCCGCGCCTCAAGCGGAAGATCCTCCCACGGCGCTCGTATCGAAACTGTGTTCACAATGATTCCTCTCGCTCCCTGGACTGCAGGTTCAACGCCCCTGTGTGTGCGGAGGCAGATTCTCGTCGGCTGCCTCGGCCAGTTCGCTCGCCAGCTTCGTGGCGAGTGTGTGGCTGACGCGGCAGCCTTTCATCACGGCCTCCGTGCCTAGTGCGATGAGCATGCGGGACTTGCCGGTGCCGGAGTCGCCGATCGGGCAGAGCGGCTGACTCTCCTTGATCCATTCACGGCTGGCCCGGGTGTGTGCGGTGGCCACGTCGATGTCCGGATTGGCATCGAAGCCGAACGCACGAAGGGACTTCTCCCGCGGGAAGCCGGCCGCTTTGATCCGGCCGTTCCGAGCGATGGCGGGACCGGTCGTCGGACTCGGTCATCAGGAGTTCGGCAAGGAAGCCACGGCAGGTCACTGCTGCGCACATCTACTCCCCGAACCTCTTGACCTGCGTTAAGGGGCAACCCTAGAGTCCTCATATCTCATATACGAGAGATGAGGATGGGGAACCTGATGAAAAGCAGCCCGCCCGATGTGCCAACCGCCTTCCGGCTATCGCTGGCCGACGTCGAAGTTGACCCGCTGGCGAATCGCACCGACCGGGCGCTGTCGGTGATCAGGCGCGGAATCTTGACCGGGCGCCTGCGTCCAGGGCAGCAACTCGTTGAGTCTGATATCGCGCAGATGCTCGGCATGTCCAAGACCCCCGTGCGAGAGGCACTGAAGACCCTGGTGGGGTCAGGTCTGGTCGCGCTCAGCCGCTACAAGGGCGCTGTCGTGCGGGAGCTGGACAGTGCATCGGCGGCGGCGGTGTATGACATGCGGCTCCTTCTGGAGCCCGAGGCCGCCCGCCGTGCCGTGACGCGCGGCATCGACCTGGCCGCCGCGAGCGGAGCACTGCATGAAGCGAGGTCGGCGGGCGAGGCGGGTGACACAGTCGGGATGAGCCTGGCGAACCGCGAGTTCCACCGCGCGCTGTACCTCGGCTGCGGGAATCCGCTGCTGATCGCGACGCTGGACGGGCTGAAGGACCAGACAGCTCTGGTCAGCGTCTCCGGCTGGCGTACCTCGGGTGGCTGGCGGACGGAGGCCGACGAGCACCAGGACATCCTCGCCGCAGCCGAAGACGGGAATGCCGGGCGCGCCGCCGAGGCGTTGCGCACCCACATCAGCGGTTTCGTCGAACGGGTGATGCCCCACTTGCGCCGGACCGCCGGCCCCGCGGAGCCCGTAGCGGACTGATCCGGCCACCGACCGCACCACCAGAACGCCAGTGAGCCGCGGAACCGTTTGGTTCCGCGGGCGATACCCCCTGGCCTGCGACATAGGAGAACCATGGACCTCGGCGAAGTGCGCTCCCGACTGGCGAGCGTCGTCGCGATCACGCCCACCCCTTTCACCCCTGAGAACAGCATTGACGTTCCTGCCTCCGAGCGGATCGTCGGACGCCTCGTGGGCGGTGGAATCCGGGTACTGACGGTCAATGGCAACACCGGCGAGTACTACACGCTTTCCCTCGCCGAAACGCGCCGCCTGGTCGATCTGACCGCTGCGACGATGCCATCTGATGCCCTGCTCGTGGCGGGCGTCGGGTTCGACACCGCGACGGCGATCGAGTCCGCGCGCTACGCGGTCTCCCACGGTGCGGCGGCGATCATGGTGCATCAGCCGGTGCACCCCTACGTCTCCCGGGAAGGCTGGATCGACTACCACCGCACCATCGCTGCAGCGGTGCCGGAGACAGCGGTGGTGCCCTACGTGCGGAACCCGCGGATCACCGCCGACGACTTCAGCCGCCTCGCTGATGCCTGCCCCAATGTCGTCGCGGTCAAGTTCGCGATCCCCGATCCCTCCCACTTCGCGACCGTCGCGCGCGGAGCCGGCCTGGACCGATTCACCTGGATTGCCGGGCTCGCCGAACTGTCCGCCCCCGCCTACGCGGCCGTAGGGGCCACGGGTTTCACTTCCGGCCTGGCCGCCGTGGCACCTGGGCTTTCCCTGGACATGCAGACCGCGCTCGCGGCACACGACTTCCCGGCGGCGATGCAGGTCTGGGATGCCGTCCGTGAGTTTGAGGACCTGCGCCTGGCGCGGGACAGCGCCCACAACGTCAGCGTCATCAAGGAGGCCCTGCACCAGATTGGCTACGGCCGGGCTGAAGTCCGTCCCCCGGCCAGTCGCCTGGATCTCGGGGATCGCCAGCTCGTCGGTAAGATCCTCGCCACCTGGGCTGTTCTGTGACCACCACAGAAGCGGTGTACACCGTCAACCCGCAGACCGGCACGCCCGCACCGACGGCTCTGCGCGAAACAGATCCGACCGATCTCGCCGGGATCTGCTCCCGGGCTGCCTGTGCGACTACCGCACTGGAAGCGGCTGGCCGTGGGTTCCGAGCGGGGATGCTCCGCGCGATGGCTGATGCGCTGGAGGCCCGCCGTGCTGATGTCGTCGCCACCGCCGACGCCGAGACCGCGCTCGGTACGGCACGGTTGAACGGCGAGCTGACCCGGACGACCTATCAACTGCGGCTGTTCGCCGAAGTCGCGGAGGAGGGTTCCTACGTCGAGGCGGTCATCGACCACGCCGGTGACACCCCGATGGGCCCGCGCCCGGACCTGCGCCGGATGCTGGTGTCCACCGGCCCGGTCGCGGTGTTCGGGGCGAGTAACTTCCCGCTTGCCTTCTCCGTCCCCGGTGGAGACACCGCCGCTGCCCTCGCGGCAGGGTGCGCGGTCGTGGTCAAGGCCCACGGCAGCCACCCGCTGACCTCGGCGCTGTGCGGGGAAATCCTCGCTGGAGCCGCCATGGCGGCCGGAGCACCGGCAGGCACCATCGAGGTCGTCTTCGGCCGCGCAGCGGGCGTGGCACTTGTGGCCGACCGGCACATCTCCGCTGTCTCCTTCACCGGCGGTCACACCGGCGCGGCGGCGCTGAAAGCCCGGATCGCCGAGCGGGCAGACCCGATTCCGTTCTACGGGGAGTTGGGTAGCGTGAACCCGCTGGTGGTGACTCCGGCAGCCGCGGCAGAGCGGACCGAGGAGATCGGTGCCGGCCTGGTGGGATCGTTCACGCTCGGCGGCGGCCAGTTCTGTACCAAGCCAGGCCTCGCGCTCATCCCCGCAGGCCCGGAAGGCGACCGGCTCATCGAGACCGTGCGCGCGAAGCTCGCCCAGAGCGAGCGGGCGATGCTCCTCAACCGGCAGATCGTCGACAGCTACACAGCCGCCCTGGCCGCCCTGGACGGGTACGACGTGATCGGGGGCACTCCGGTCGACGGCGACGGGTTCCAGGTCCAGGCCGCCGCAGTCCTCGCCGACCGGCTGGACGACCGGCTCCTCGACGAGATCTTCGGCCCTGTCGCCGTACTGGTTCGCTACCAGCCTGCGGATCTTGATGCTGTGCTCGCCCAGTTGCCGGGCTCACTCGCCGCCACCGTGCACGGCGGCGCCGGAACGGACACCGTGCGCGATCTCGCCGCCGCCATCCTGCGCGGGCAGACCGGGCGGCTGCTCTTCGACGGCTATCCCACCGGCGTGGCCGTTTCCTGGGCCCAGCACCACGGCGGCCCGTGGCCCTCAACCGACACCCTGCACACCTCCGTGGGCACGACGGCGATCCGGCGTTTCCTCCGCCCCATTGCCTGGCAATCAGCCCCCGAGCACCTGTTGCCCCACGAACTGCGCGACGGGTTCGTGACCATTCCGCGCCGGGTCAACGGCACCCTCATCCTGCCCTCCTGACACCCGCCCCTTCCACCAGCCGGGCCCGCGCACGCGGGCACTCCGGCCGATGGCACCTGCCTCCAGCCCGGCACGAACCGAGAGGAACATCGTGAATACGCTCATCGACAAAGTCGAGGTCATCGAATTCGATGTCGATACCCCCGGCTACACCCGAACTTTCAACGTCAACGACCGGGCCGGATCCTGGTACTACCAGCCCGGCGTCACCGGACGGCGCGCGGTACTGATGGTCCGCGTGCACACAGCCGACGGACACGTCGGCGAATACGCCAACCACGCCGTCACCGGCGCGGCACAACAGGCCGCCGACGTCGCCCGGGTCGCGGTCGGCCGACCCTGGCACGCCCGCGAACAGATCCTGCGGGTCGGCCGGCGCCTCTCCCGTCCCGCCCACTCCTACGGCCTGTGCATGCTGGACAACGCGCTGTGGGACCTCGCGGGCAAGATCTACGGCGCCTCCCTGACCGAACTCCTCGGCGGTGGCCGCGAGCGGATCCGGGCCTACGCCTCCAGCGTCAACGGCGACCGCGAGGGGAGCCTGACCAGCAAGGAGGAGGTCGTCGCGTTCTTCGGCTCACTGCGCGAGCTGGGCTGGACAGCCTTCAAGATGCACAGCTGGCACGAGGGCAACAAGTGGGAGGAGGCAGAGAACGTCGCGCACATGCGGGCCAACCTCGGTGAACGCACCGACCTGATGCTCGACCCTGCCTGCGTCTTCGACTCGGTGTCCGACGCGATCTTCGTCGGCAAAGCATGCCAGGACGCCGCATTCCGCTGGTATGAGGACCCGCTGCGCCCGCTGGGCATCGGCGCGTTCGCCCACAAGCAGCTCCGCGACGCCCTCGACATCCCGATCCTGCAGACCGAGCACGTCGCCGGACCGGAGGCCAAGGCGGACTTCCTGCTCGCCGGCGGCACCGACCTGCTCCGCGTCGACGCGCACTTCGACCTCGGCATCTCCGGCTGTCTCAAAACGATCAAGTTCGCCGAGTCGCTGGGTGTGAACGTCGAGGTGCACGGGCCGAGCCCGATCCACCGGCACCTCGCCGCCTCCCTGCAGGCCACCTCTCTGTACGAAGTCGCGAACGTCTCCCCGCACTTGGAGGACCCGTCGCCGGAGATCTACACCTGCGGCTACTCCGACTCGTACACCTCGATCGCAGAAGACGGCACCCTGCCGGTCCCTACCGGCCCGGGTATCGGCGTCACCTACGACGAGGAACTGGTGACCAAGCGCACCACCGCCGCCCACACCATCACCGCGGAAGGCTGAGTCCCCGCACCACCCCGCCCCGGGGTTCCCTCTCAGAGGGAACCCCGGGCCCCTCCGGCATGCCAGCCACGGCACGCTCCCTCCGTCCGAAGGCAGGTGCAATGAAGCACTTCGACACGGCGACGCCCACACCCGGTTCCCCGGCCCTGACGTCAGCCACCACGAAGGCCTTCCGCAAACTCGTCCCCCTCGTGATGGCCATGTTCATCGCGAACTACATCGACCGCGTCAATATCGGTTTTGCGAAGGACGCCCTCGCCACAGACTCCGGCATCGGTGCTGGCGCCTTCGGACTGGGCGCCGGCCTGTTCTTCATCACCTACGCAATCTTCGAGATCCCCAGTAACATCCTGCTGGAGCGCTACGGCGCCAAGTTCTGGCTGACCAGGATCATGGTCAGCTGGGGCCTGGTCTCCGCCCTGATGGTGTTCGCCTTCAACGAATGGATTTTCTACGCGCTGCGCCTCGCACTCGGCGCAGCCGAGGCAGGTTTCTTCGCCGGCGTCATCTTCTACTTCACCCAGTGGTTCCCCAACGCCACCCGTGGACGGGCCAACGCCGCCCTCTACTCCGCCTCCACCATCGCCGCAGTCATCGCGGGACCGTTGTCCGGCGCTCTGCTGAGCATGCACAGCATCCTGGGCCTGCGGGGCTGGCAATGGCTGTTCCTCATCGAAGGCTTCGTGGCCGTCGTGATCGGCGTGGTGGTGTGGTTCCACCTGGAGTCCCGTCCCACCGACGCGGCATGGCTGACCATCGAAGAGAAGGCTGCCCTCCACGCCAAACTGGCCGAAGAAGAGGCCGAGCGTGCGGCCACCAAGCAGGAGAAGGCCCCCTCGCGCTGGTCGATGCTCCGCGACCCCCACATGCTGCTGTTCTGCTTTGTCTACTTCGCTGCCCAGCTCGCCCAGTACTCGGTGACGTTCTGGCTCCCCAGCTTCGTGCGCGACATCGGCGGCCTAAGCGATTTTATGGTCGGCGCGATCTCTGTCCTACCGTTCGCCGCGGCATTCTTCGCGATCCTGCTCGCGGGCCGCATCTCCGACACGACCGGCCTGCGGCGAACCGTTCTCGTCGCAGGGTTCGTCCTCGCGGCCATAGGCCTGGCAGCCGCGGCCGTCGCCTCCCCAGTGCTCGCCGTCGTCATGCTGACCGTCGCCACGGTCGGCTTCAAAGTCGCCGCCTCGTCGTTCTTCGTGATCCCCCAGCAATATCTCGTGGGCGTCCTGGCCGCCCCGGGAATTGCCTTGATCAACTCAGTGGGCAACCTTGGCGGCTTCGCGGCGCCGACACTGATGGGACAAGTCCAGGAAAAAACCGGCAGCACATCCGGCGGGCTACTGGTCGTAGCCGTCATCTGCGTAGTCGCACTTGCCGCCTGCACCCTCCTGCGCTACGTCACCCCGCGCCGCACCGAGACCCTAACGAGCCCCGAGCCGAGCACCACTCCCGGATGATCCCCTTCAACCCGCCTCCGGTGACGCAGGAGTTCACAGACGGTGGGTCCTGCTGACTCTCGCTCCGCTGTCCTGGTGCCGAAATCATCTCGGTGTCCTTCTGCGTACAGACTGACCAGGGTTCGCGACGGCACTGGGCGAGAATCGCGCAAGCGGCCATCTGAGAAGTCCCAGCCCGCCGAAGTGAGAGTCAGCAGCGCGTTCTCATCCTTCTCAAGACCTGGTGTGTCCTCACCAAGGTCCGCGCCGGCACAAAGTGGGCGACCGCGCTGGTCAGGGGGCCTGCTCATGCTGACGAACCGGGAAATCACCCGCCGACGGATGACCTTGTCGCTGGACTATCGCCCCGAACCTGCTCGAGCCGCCCGATGCCTACGCACCCCAGACCATCGGACGCCGCGTCCCAGAAGCAGGTTCTCTCCCGCGGCACGGGCCTGCACTTCTCGGTCGACGAAAAGTTCGCGCGCGTCCTGGTCGTGGAAGAGCCGGCGGGTGCAGTTCCTCTCAGCGGCACCACAACACGCCGGGCACCGCCTTCCTCGACCAAGCCGCCGAACTCTGGAATCGCGGGCGTTCAGTCAGGTGGAGCCGTCAAGTGCAGGCAGCCTGTGGACTCACGCCTGGTCGTCGTCCTTGTTGTCCTCGGGGTACGGGTCGGGCATGTGGCGCGCTATGAACGGCCGGAGCCGGCCGCCGAGCCGGTAGCTGCCGACCAGTGCCGCGAGCCCGACCGTGAGGGTCAGCAAAGGAATGTGCCACAGCCAGTTCGCGACGCCCATAGCGACAATCGCGATCACAGAAGCGAACATGATGACGACACAGCCGCTCGCGCCGCGCCTCGCTTTGTCGGCGTCGTCCGTCTGAAAGGGCTTCATGGGACCGGGAGGACCTGCATAGCTCATATGGCTCCCCCGTTGAGTCGAGTCGGATATATCGGGCGGTGTGCAGTGATCATGACACCCACATTGCCAGACACATCCGATGGGGACTGCGGGCTCGGCGCTGTCTGGTTAGCGCACCGATGGGTCGGTGCCAGAGTCATGCCCAAGCGATATCGAGCTCCCGTAGGGCAACGAGTTGCTCCTGAGTGAGCTTGTCCCGCCTCGACTTGGTGTTCGAGACCCACACGCCAAGCTTCACCGGCACCGGCTCGTCCTGGCCATCGACCTCGATCTCGACGACCGCGCCGCGTGGGACCGGCCGGTCCGGGCCTTCGCGTTCGACCCACTGGGTGAGGGCCGCGAGGCCGTGTTGAAAGGCTTGCTGCGCCTTGCTCGGCCCCTTCGCCGTGTGGCTTGCCGTCGGGGCGGGGGCCGGGGCCTGGTCGGGCTGTAGGCCAAGCTTCAACAGTCTCTGCTGCTGCTCCTCGGAGAGCTTTTTCCAAGTGCCCGAGTTCTTCTGGCGCTCCAGCCATCGTCCGATGTCTTCGTCCTCGAAGAGCACGCCGGGTTGGATGTGGGGCAGTACTCCGCCGGCCTCGTCGGCGGCGAGGTCGGAGAGGACGCGGTAGTGCCGCTGCCAGTCGAGCGGCCAGGGGCAGTTCCAGTCCGGGTCGATCGCCGCCAGCTGCGCGGCACGCACCGCCGCTCGCTCCGGGTCCTTGCCCAGGCCGTTCTTCTGCCCCTTCCGCCGGAGGTTCGCCAGGTGCTGCCCGATGGGCACCATCGCCTCGCCCTCGCCCCAGACGGCGTCCTGCCGGGGTGCGAGGTGTCCGGTGGCTCGCCGGTAGGACCGGAACGCGGCGAGTTTGTTCTCCCACGCTTCGTCGCCGGGTTCCCACACCATCCCGGCGTCGTCGAGGAGCTCCTTGCGGTGGGGGTCGAGTTCGCCTGTGCGCTGGGCGCGGCGTTGCTGGTGCACCCACCGGCCCAGGGGGTAGTCCTTCGTCACGCCGACTGCGGTCTCGGTGTCGTACGGCACGGCGTACAGGCCGGTGATCTCGTTCTCGGTACGCCAGCGGATGAGGGCTTGGTAGCCCTCCAGCCAGACGAGGGATTCGGGCCGGATGACGCGGCAGCGGGTCAGAGCAGCGATGTTGGCGGCGTCCCGGGGAGAAGCAAAGTTGACCACGACCGAGGTGACCCGGTCGACCTCCTGCTGCGCCTCGTCGCTCGCCTCTTGCCCGTCTCCGTTCTGCGCCCCGGTCGCGGGGGTGGGGCGGACGTGGATGCGCCGCCGCTCGGCGCCGCGGGTCAGGGCGTGGGAGGCGAGCTGGTCGACCATGCGTTCCGAGTGCGAGCGCAGGGCTTGGAGGATGTCGACCAGGGGTTGGTAGCTGGCCGAGGCGATCATGTCCTTCGGGTCCTCCTCGGGCTGGAGGAAGACAGGGATGATGATCCGGGCGGTCTTGGTCGTGCCGTCCGGGTTGGGGCGCAGGGCGCGTCCGATGTTCTGAACGACGTCGACCTGGGAGCTGCGCGAGCCGACGATGCACACGGCCTCGACCCCGCGCAGTCCGGTGATATCGACCCCGACCCCGAGCGCCCGTACCGAGGAGAGGAACGCCCGGTGTACGCGTCGGTTCTGGGCGTTGATGCCGTTGGCGAACCGGTGGATCACCGCACGCCGGTGCGCGATGGGATGGTCCCCGCACAGCCAGTCCGCCCATACCCGGTCCGGAGGCACGTGACGGGCCTCCTCCAGCTCGTACAGCTCAGCATCGATCGACGACGCGGGCAGTTCCTCCGCCCCGGCCAGCGCCGCCGCGGAGGCCTCGGCGGTATACAGTTCGGCGGCCGTGCGCGGCATCTGCTCGGCGAACGCGGCCGCCTCCTCCACCCGCTGGTGGAACACCATGGTGGTGTGCAGATTCTGCTGCGCCGCGTGCTCCAGCAGCGCCGCTTGGAGCAGGGCCATGCGCCGGCCACGCAGGGTGTCCCCGGACAGGCCCAGGACCGGGTCCGGGTCGCGGATCTCCAGCACGTCGATCTCGAACCCCGCAAGGATCGAGCGTTCCACTGCCTCCGCCAGACCGAGATCAAAAATCCGGGTGCCGTAGGTGCTGGAGTCATCCTCCATCGACGCGATCACCACCTCCCGGCCGTCCCGCCCGCGCTGCGGCCGGGGCGCGGCGAGGATCCGCGGGGTGGCGGTCAGGTAGAGCCGGAAGTCGACAGGGATCCGACTGTTGTCGTGGATCGCCGCCCACGGCCGCCCCATGTCTCCGGCCGTCATGTGCCCCTCGTCCAGAATGGCCAGGTCAAACGGAGCCATCCGCTGCCCGTACAGCCGCTCCCCGCCGGCCAGAGCCGATTCCAACGGCCCAGGGACAGTCCGGCGACCAGTGACGTCGGCGGGGTCCTCGCGGTCCACGAGGGAGGCGTAGGTGGCGAACACGACCACCGGCCCGGTCCCGGCCCACAGGGCGAGCTGGATCGGGTTGGTGGTGGTGCGCACTCCGAGCTGCTCCAGGACCTCGTCCTTGTCCACCGAGCAGACTGCGACCATCGGCGCCCGGTGCCCGACCCGCCGCCAGGACTGGGCACTCTGCACGATCAGGTCCAGCGTGGGCACCATCACCAGAATCCGCCCGCCCGGGAAGTACTCCAGAGCGCATGCAGCGGTGGTGATCGTCTTGCCGGACCCGGTCGCAGACACCCCCATCGCACGCGCCCCTTCCGGAGGAACAGGCGATCTTGCAGGAAATCCAACCCAGTTACGAAAACTCAACTTCTGGTCGACCTGGTGTTCCTTGAGCGGAACCAAAAGCATTTTCAAGCCCTCCCTAATACTTGTCCCTGATGTCTTTCAGAGGGCCGCGTGCGGAGTGCAGGCCGCGCCCGAGTCATTCCAGATCGACGCATCCGCCTTGTGCCAGCCGCCGGGCTTTCCGTCTTTGAAGGGAGGCTTGTCGTCCGGGTCGTAGTGGCCGGCATTGAGTGTGCAGACGACGTAGTCCCCGTCGCTGTTCACGGTTCGCGCGGTGCACAGAGCGCCGGCCTCGCCCAGCGCCGCCAGCACCCGGCGCCACTGCGTGGTGTTCGGATGCGTGCGCGGCAGCACAGTCCCCCGGACGAACCTCTCCAGCCGAACAAGGTCCGACCGCTCACGCCGCCTCACGCCCGCCAGATGCACGGCCAGCTCAGCGGCCCCGGCCGACCTGCCGGCACGCCGGGACCAGTCACGGTCCGCGATGCCCACCAGGGCCTCGCTCACGGCCGTTACGCCTTCGTCCCAGCCGTTCTCGAAGACCGGGCCCCGGCAGGCCGGCGCCATGCCGTCCAACTCGACCACCTCGCCGGCGGCCCCGGCGACCGCTCCGGCCTCCAGGGAGGCCAGCAGGTCGTCCGCCTCAGCCGCGGGCACGCCCTGCGCCTCCAGGAGCGCGAACAGCTTCAACCGGGCGTTGGTGCCCGCCGTCTGATACTGGCTCACCCTGCGCACAGAATCGCTGCTCAGCGCGGGGCCCGTTCCGATAGATTCGCTGTGACCAGTCATCGACGGGCCGTTCCTCTCGAATATTAAGGGGTCTCTGGGCGACTGTTGGGTGTCCTATATTTTCGCCAACGGTACATGCTGCATCAATTTGATGCAGCGATACACTAGAACCCACACGAACGAGCGACCCCTCCTCCTTGCAGCCAGCCCGGCCCGCGTCAGCGGGCCTTGAGGCCCTGGAGGCGAAGCCGGAGGGGCCGTTGGGCGGGGGAGCGCAGCGGACCCGCTTGGCCAGGTTGGAGCGCAGCGGAAACCTGGCCACTTGGGCGCAGCCCAAGGAGGCTCGGGAGCGCAGCGGACGGGCCGTCAACCATCCCGCGCAGCGGGATGGTTGCACGAGTGGCGCAGCCACTCGTTGGCGCTCACGCGGAGCGTGAGCGCAACACCAGGCGCAGCCCGGGTGTTCGCTTGCACATCGCGCAGCGATGTG